>DATDXC010000032.1:0-90807 GCA_035289425.1 Candidatus Nanoarchaeia archaeon | reverse complement strand
CGTTTTGTCGGCGAAGCTCAACGACAAAATACGAAAATTAGTTCACAAACGGGGGTACCCCATGGTGGGGTGTGTCCTTTTTAAACTTTAAAAACGACATATATACCCTAGAAGTGAGAACTAATTACCGAATTATTCAATCTTAGAAGTTTTTCCGGTTCTGTCCCGAGTGAAGGTTAGCAGCCTTAGGTCAAACCTAATCCGGTCAACTAATGAACCGACAAGAGGGTTGTCTCATCCGGAGAATGTCGGTTTTGTATAAACAAGGAATAAGGTTTGAAGCTGCTAACCCGAGCGAAGCGAGATTTGGGACAGAACCAGTTTTTCCACAAGCTTTTTAAATGAAACTTGAATTCTAAGCATAACGGAAGATGTTGGTAGTAGCTTACCAGAATTCCGCAGTATATTTTACATGGAGGCTAAAAATGGGATTATACAAATATTTAAGGGAAGCCTGGAACAACCAGGATTCTGACGTTCAGAAAAAGCGCATTCTTCAATGGAGCAGGGAACCAGTTACCATACGGATTGAGTATCCAACACGTCTGGACAGGGCTCGTTCCTTGGGATACAGGGCTAAGCCCGGTTTCATTCTGGTAAGGCAGAGAGTTGACCGAGGCGGAAGGCAGAGGCCTACCATCAGGAAAGGCAGGAAGCCAAGGCACCGATCAAGGCGAAAGGACTTAAGTATAAGCTACCAGGTTGTTGCAGAGCAGAGATCTCAGAAGAAATTTGTCAACTGCACTGTGCTTAACTCCTACTTTGTGGCCAAGAGCGGATCTGCATACTACTACGAAGTTATCTTGGTTGATAGGGCGCACCCTCAGATAGTCAGTGATGATCGGATAAACTGGATATGTGACCAGCGTGGCAGGGCTATTAGGGGCTTAACCTCAGCAGGGAGAAAATCCAGAGCGCTGAGGGGCAAGGGCAAAGGCTTCGAAAAGTCACGGCCAAGCCGCAAGGCTAACTACAGAAAGGATTAATAATTTCTTTTTTATTTATCCAACGTAGTGTTAACTTTCTTGTTGTTTCTAAATAAGGTACCTATCATATAGAAAACGGTTCAGACTCTTATACATGGCTAAAAGAAAGCCCTCCTTGCCCAGGCTTGCGTATTTAGCATGGAGAAGCACAAAAGAATTAAATACTATTATCCTCTAATAAGGATTATGAAACTACAATGCAGCAGATGCAGCTATGCGTTTGAGAGTACTACACTTCCGCTTCGATGTCCTTATTGCGGGAAGAGCGGAACAGTGTATAAGCAGAAGTCTGCCCAAGACCTTCTTAATGAAGTTGAAACATAAACTATATAAACCTCCATTTTCTGTAGTAATGGATGAAAAAAGAGCTGAAGCATGTTGCCATTATTCTCGATGGTAATAGACGATGGGCAGTTCAGCATAACTTACCTAAATTCAAAGGCCACGAAAAAGGTTTCAACAAGATAAAGGATTTCTTACAGTGGTGCATAGACCTTGCCATACCTGAAGCAACACTCTACTGCTTCTCAACTGAGAACTTTAAGAGAGACCGGAAAGAAGTTTCCTACCTTTTTGACCTGTTCCGAAAGGAATTTGACAGCTTTGCTGAAGATCAAGTTATCCATAAAAATAAAGTCAGAATCAATGTTATCGGAAAAATGGCAATGTTTCCGACGGATATCCAAAAAAGAATGCGAAACATCATGGCTCGTACGAAGAAATATTCACACTACACCCTTAATCTTGCATTAGCGTACGGCGGCAGAGCAGAGATAGTGGATGCTGTAAAGAATATGTTGAAGGATAAAAAGACTAATATATCGGAAAGAGTGTTGAAAAGCTATCTTTATTTGGATCATGACCCTGACCTGATAATCAGGCCAGGTGGCGAGATGCGGCTGAGCAATTTTTTGATGTGGCAGTCTGCGTATGCTGAACTTATCTTCATGAAGAAATTTTGGCCTGATTTCAGCAAGAAGGACCTGCAGGCATGCATCAAGGAATACCGCAAAAGAAGAAGACGATTCGGTACATAGGTGTTGTCGTGGATAAATATGAACTATTTAAGCTGCATGTTAAAGAGTCTGCAGAAAGATTCCTCCAGGTAGACAAGCTCCAGACCTTGCGGCTGATTTCGCATCTAGATGCCGATGGAATCTCAGCAGCATCTCTGATGACCAGGTGGTTTAACAAGGACAATAGAAAATATTCATTGTCCATAGTGCAGCAGCTCAACAAGGAAGTTATCTCATCTCTTGCAAGAGAAACATACCGATACTTTGTTTTTACTGATTTGGGTTCTGGCCAGCTGGGTTTTATCAAGGAATTCCTCTCTGACCGTCATGTCCTCATCTTGGATCACCACGAGCCCGAGGATATCCAGCTTCCGGAAAATTTCATTCAAGTAAATCCCCACCTTTTCGGCATCGATGGCAGCAGAGAAATATCAGGTGCAGGTGTGGTATATTTGTTTGTAAGCTCGATAAACGAGCAGATGAAGGATCTTGCCCATGTGCCCATAATAGGTGCAATCGGTGATGTGCAGGAAAATCATGGTTTCACCAAGCTGAATAAGGAGATTTTGGATGAGGCAGTGAAGCGAGGAAAGATCAAGGTCATTACCGGATTGCGGTTATTTGGCGCTCAGACAAGGCCGCTGCATAAGGTATTGGAGTATAGCACCACGCCGTATATCCCCGGTGTTTCAGGAACAGAGTCAGGTGCCATACAATTCTTGCAGCAGATTGGTGTTAATCCGAGGACAGAAAAAGGCTGGCGTAAGATTGTGCATCTTAGTGATGAAGAGCTCCAAAAACTCTCTACTGGCATAGTTATGCGAAGATTAGGAGAAGAAAAACCAGAGGACATAATCGGCAATGTGTATATCCTGCCTGAAGAGGCAAAAGAAAGCCCGACAAGGGACGCAAAAGAATTTGCCACGCTCCTTAACGCATGCGGTAGATTAGGCAAGGCCTCACTAGGCATTGGCACTTGTTTAGGTGACAAAAAGATAAAGGAAAAGGCCATCCGAAGCCTGCTTCAATACAAGAAAGAAATCGTAAATGCTATCAAATGGTATGAACGAAGCCAGGAAACTGACCGGGTAATCAAAGGTGAAGGGTTCACTATCTTTAATGCTAAGGATAATATCCTTCCCACTATAGTGGGGACACTTGCCTCGATAGTAGCAAAGTCGAATAGCATAGGAAAGAGGACCTATATTTTAGGGATTGCTGATCTTCTCAATGGAACGTGCAAGGCATCTATGAGGGTAGCAGGCCAGGCCCGGGATGTTGATCTCTATGCCCTCATTAAAGAAATCGCAGATAAAGTGCCCGGAGTTGAAGCAGGTGGACATTCAAGCGCAGCAGGAGCAATGGTGCCTGCAGACAAAGAAAATCTTTTCATCGAAGCAGCAACTGAAGTACTGTCCAGGAGATCACTGGAAGAAAAAATAATTTAGAATTATAAATTTAACCGGACATTATCAATATGTTCAGCGATATCCTGGCCCTTTTTAGTAAGGCTCAATAACTTTAATCTTCCTTGTTTGTCAAAATTTACAATGCCTTCCTTCTGCATTTCCTGAAGGATCTTAACAACATGAGAATAAGTACAGTCAATCTGTTTTGCGAGACTTGAAGCGTAAATTTGATTCTTTGCATTTTTGAGGTGCACAAGCATCATAGCCGGTTTCTCTCTAAAAAAAACATTGAAAATCTCCTTGTTCTCCATAGTGACAACCCCCCAGTGTTATACCATTATCAAAACTATATGTTTGGATAATCATTATTTGGTATATAAAGGTTTCGGAAAACTTAGAGGGTGTTTTTGTCACTCATAGATTACGTGTAAAGTATTAAAAAAGACCGGAAGCAACCTAAAAAAATGGTCTCCAAAGAGGAAATTCTATTCCCCCATGCAGAAATCAGGGAAGTCCAGCAGGACCTCATTAATGAAGTGCACAAAGCCTTGGCGGATCATGCCCATCTTATTGCAAGCGCTCCCACCGGACTGGGAAAAACAGCAGCAACAATCCCTATAGCCCTGAGCTATGCTTTGAAGCATAATCTTACTGTTTTTTTTCTTACCTCAAGGCACACCCAGCATAAGATTGCAGTCGACACGATTAAACAGATAGTGCAGAAGCATAAAAGGAAGATTGTTGCCGCAGATATAATCGGGAAGAAATGGATGTGTTCACAGCCTGGAGCGGAAACTCTGTATTCAAATGAATTTGCTGAATACTGCCGGAATCTCAGAGAGCATGACGCATGCGAATTTTATACCAGAACAAAGAAGAAGAATGGTGCCCTGACGCTTGATGCGACAAGAATGCTGGAGGAACTCACGCAGAGAAGCCCTGATCATACTGAAGATCTTATCGAAATCTGCAGACAGGAAAAGCTCTGCCCCTATGAGATGGCAGCATTGGTCGGAAAGCAGGCTAATATCATCATTGCAGATTACAATTATATTTTCAATAAAAGCATCAGAAACCCATTTTTCCTTCGGACTGAGAAAGAGCTCAGCAAATCAATTATCATCGTTGATGAAGCACATAACCTTCCTAAGCGAGCCAGGGAACTGATGACAGCACGGCTTTCAGACATGACGCTCAAGCGGGCTATTAAGGAAGCAGCTAAATTCGGTTTTTTTGAAGAGGGGGATATGCTCCAACAGCTACTCTCTCTCCTGGAAGATTTAGCTAAGGATCTTGGTGAAGTTAAGACAGAAAAATTATTGTCTAAGAAAGAATTCTCTGAAAAGGTTCCAGATTATCAGGAGGTAATTACCAGACTTACTTTTGCAGGGGACGAAATTCGGGAGCAGCAAAAACAGAGTTACTTGGCTTCCATCGCCATTTTTTTGGAATCCTGGTTAGGCCAGGACAATGGTTTTGCCCGCATACTTTCCCGAAAACAAGGCTCCTATGAAGCCATTATAGAACTCTCCTATAGATGCTTGGATCCATCTCTCATAACAGGGGAAATAATCAACGAAGCACATTCAATAATCCTTATGAGCGGTACTCTTACCCCCACATTCATGTATAAGGATGTATTGGGATTCAATGATGTTATCGAAAAGACATTCAAGAGCCCCTTTCCGAAGAACAACAGGTTGAGCTTGATTATACCTGATACAACAACCAAATATACAAGAAGGACAAAGGAGGAATTTGGTAAAATAGCTGCAATAATAAACACCATCACCAACGAAATTCCTGGAAACTCTATAGTATTCTTTCCCAGCTACCAGCTGAGAAACAATGTATTCGCTTTTCTTGAAGAGAAATTAGGAAAGCCCATGCTTCTTGAGAAGCGCAACCTTTCTAAAGAGGACAAGCAAAAACTCCTGGAAGAGTTCAGATCATGCAAGGACGAAGGCACTGTGCTGTTAGCGGTGACTACGGGAAGTTTCGGAGAGGGCGTGGATCTACCCGGAGATGAGCTCAAGGGTGTCATCGTTGTGGGGCTTCCTTTGGAGAAACCATCGCTTGAGATACAATCCCTGATAGAGTATTATGACCAGAAGTTCAAGAAAGGGTGGGAGTATGGTTATGTCTATCCTGCTATAATCAAAGTATTGCAGAATGCCGGCAGATGCATCCGGTCAGAGACAGACAAAGGAATTATTGCATTTCTGGATGAAAGATACGCCTGGGATACTTACCACAAATGTTTCCCTCCAGACTATGATGTGAAAATTACTAAATTGTATGCAGAGAAGATTGCTAATTTCTTCAAGTAGTGGGTAGCTATCTCCCCTTAGTCAATCCCATACTTTTATCGGGCGGTTTACCGGGCCGCAAAAGAAAATCTTTCCTGCGTATTCCCGCATAATCTTACCGCAATTCATTCAGCCAACATTTATATTAATATACAAATTACTATACTAATCTACAAAATAGAAACATTTATATACTAGCTTTGGCAGAGGGCTACCATGGTTATCTTATTTGACCGTTACAACCTCCCAGAGGACGTATATGAGGTGATTTTCGCCACCAAGCAGCAGATTATCGTTGGCAAACTGCTGGTGGTTATGATCAAGGAAAAGGGCGGCGAGATAACCAAGACTGAAATGAGCTTTTTTGCCACTCAGCTTCATGAAGGGAAGATAATCACTGATCAGATTGACGAGGCACCCTACCGGGGCAAAAAAGTGAAGATAAGCTACAACAAAAGGCAATTTTATGACCGCATATTGACCCCTATGAAGAGTATGGGCATCATTGACTACGATTTATACAAGAAAACGTACCGGTTAACTGACAAGTTCAACAAGGAGATGATTCGCATTGGCCTCATGTGGCTGCAGGAGCTGAGAAAACTACCTAACGAAATCAGGAAAAACGCTTAAAGGTCCCCTCGATCGATTTCTTACAAACCACCCCCCACAATAAATCTCGGGGGACCTTTTCTATTCCTCGCAGGGAGAAAGAGGTGAGGAACGGAGCAATCCGTCATCACGTGAGCCGGAGAGAAGCCTTTGGCACCGGCTCACCTCTTTATCAACAAAACCTTTTTAATCTAACATTCTCGTATCAATCAAATGCAGGATATTACTGAAGCTCAGGCAATTGGGCTGTTAAAAAAACATTCGAGGAATGAAGTAAGTTTTACTAGAGTCTTAGGACATGTCAAAGCAGTCCAGGAGCTTGCTTTGGAAATTGCCAAGGATATCCCTGGCGTAGATATCGAGTATATCCGGATAGGCAGTTTGTTACATGACATTGGGAGATTTGATACCTGGCCAGATAGGGTGCAGCAGCATGGTATTGTAGGAGCAGAAATTTGTAGGAAAGAAGGCATTCCCCAATACGCTTCTATCTGTGAAAGGCATTTGGGAGCAGGAATCTCGAAGCAGGATATTATCGATCAAAAATTGGATCTCCCATTGAAAGAATATGTTCCAATTACCAAAGAAGAAAAAATAATAACGCATGCTGACAATCTTATAGCAGGTAGTAAACGCATCACACTTCAGCAATGCTTGGATAGGTGGGAGAAAGAATTAGGCCATAAGGTTGCTGAAAAAGTTAAGGCTTTGGCAGAAGAAGTTGAAGGAATGAGAAAAAGAAAATAAAGAAACTAATAGAGGGCTTGTATGCCTGCTATGTCTCCTGCTTCAAGGGTTCTCTTTTTCGTTTCACCCTCAGTCCCATACCCATACATGGTTTCTTCAAAGCATTCTGTAGTATAGAGATCATCCAGCCCAAATGAGTGTCCAAGCTCATGGGTAGCTATGTTCTCGAAGTCCATCTTAGTTGCTGCTCCACTATTGCCCCAGTCGAAATCAACCTGGTCATATATCTGGTCCCATTCAACAAGTTCTCTGCCTGAGGGTGGGCCTCTGAAGATACCCCATACTATCGTAACAGCAATTCCGTTGCCGTCAACACTTCCGAACAATACCTCATTCTTGCCATCGGTGCTTAAAGTGTCTGCACCATCCACAACCCCATTAGTCTCATCACCTATGATGTTGCTTCCTGCAGCAGCCTCCCATTTAGCAATATCTGCAGCAAGATTTGATCTAACAAAACTGTCATTTAACCCTTCAGTATTGGTGGGATCAACCATATAGGGTTCCAAAGTCTTCCATTTAGCGCCATTTGCAAGGAACCCATAGCATGAACTCGTGGGGCTTCCACCGCAATCAGCAGGGCATTTATTCGCACTTTCTCCAGCTTCACAGACGCCATTCCCACATTGGCTGCCTGGTTTTGCCTGTCTTGATGCAGGATGCACAATAGCATACCCTTCAACCAGTCTTCCCTCATCAACAGCCTCGCCGAGGTAGTATAGGTTTGGTGCAACCTCAACAGCCTTTGGAGGAAGACTGACAGAATTCTTATTCTCTCCAGTAATCGGATTAGTTACTATTGCAGCTTGAAATGCTGGTTGAGCGACAACCAATCCAATAGACAATAGTACCATTATCATTAGAAAATTTGTTTTCATGCAGTATCACCGAACAAAGAGAATGCGTTCTTTCTTATAAATCTTATCCTTTCAACTCAGAAAACAATAAACTTTTATACTACTCCCAGAAACTTAAAATAGGTGATGTCCATGCCAGATGATGAAGAATATGCTGATGATTCAGTTGATGAAAGCGATGATCTATACTCTGAAGAGGGCAGGGAAGCAGCTGTCGAAGATGGTGAGATATCTGGAGCTGAGGAAGGCTTTCTTGAGGGAGCTTCTGGCAGTGGCCAAAAAGCAAAATGCCGCAAATGTCGGAAGGCGCTGCAGGACGATTTCATAGAACGGAGAGGCGATGATGATGAAATCCTTCGCTTCTGTTCAGACGAATGCTGCGAAAAGTATTTTGATAAAAATAAAAAGTGATTATTCTAGATGGGAATCATCATTGAGTAAAGCGCTATCATCTGATTCATCTCTTTCTGGAATGAAATATCCTAACTCACGGAATCCCAAAGGTAACGCATAGTCTCGTAGCACTTGGTGGGTGTGCAGTCCACGCCGGGTTTGCCATCGTTCGTCAATCCAGCCAGACTCTCTGAGTATGTCTGCCAACTTTGGCTGGGCAACCTCTACATCTACCCTGTCTTTATTTTTCAGTTTTCCTAAATAAGTTGCTATCCCTTGCCACACACGAACTCCGATTTCCGCTCGCTCACTATAAGGTAAAACAGGACCCACAGTGATATAACGATGTGTTTTCGTGAATGCGGGCTCTTTAAATCTATCTGGTCTCTCAGCATCATTCAGGAATTGAAGAGGAAACACCGCAATCGGTCGAGAACCCCCAGTATACATAGCCATGAGGTGAACAGATGGACTATCATAAGTAGAGCCAAGTCGTTCCAGTGCATGCTGTCTCTCATCAGCATGCCCTCTATCTAACTGCCTCACCGAGAGCCCATTTGATATCATTTCAAGTATTGGAATGAGAATTTATTTTTAAATCTTATCTTTGATAATCACCACATAGTAAGAAAAAATCAGATATAGCTGCCCATATATGGTTTCATTACCTGAAGTGGGCAGCTTTCCCCTTCTCTTCGGGCAGGCTCCACATGATTTCCGTTGGCATGAAGATTATGGCGAAGCAAAAACTGTTCTAGAGCATCCTTTGTATAACCCCAGAATGGGTGGACCCTCAGAACTCCATGCGCATCATCAAACTGGGCGAAATCATTATCAGTCCTTCCTTTGTTAGGCTCATACATATTTCCCAGAAGCACTATGCTGGGATGAAGCTCTTTAAACATGACCTCCGTGAGGATTGCCTTGCGTTGTCTGCTTTGTTCATATCCGCTTCCCTCAACTGCCTTCAAATGAGATGGAAGACCATCATATCGTATCCATAACACAGTATGTTGTGACCGCAATCTGTCAACCATCTGATATGTTTCAGGACCATATTCCCCCGCATCAAGGAAAGCTATGGATATCCTATGCGCCAGCCCAGCTTCCATAACTGCAGCAGGCACCTTGCCGCTCTTACCGCTTTCCAAAGCCAATACTTTGAGGGGATATGGGTCATCAGAGACAAGACTATAGGCATGTCTTATGATTGCAGGGACATCCATGCCTCGATACAGTCGGTTTAGATTCGCAAGCTCCTCAATACCTGGCTTTTTCATAGCCCGAGAAGAATGGTGTTACACTTTTAAACCTTTCATTCAATAGGTGATATTGAAAAGGTTGCCATCCTATGCGAAGTGCCTCAGATAACTATGCCAACTGACAAGGGGGAGGTCCCATTCGGGGAATGTCAATAAGCGACAATCAAATCGAGCACGGAGCCTGATGGCAACCTGCGAAGCACTTTTCAATGACCTCATTCAATAACTGCCTTAATCCTTCTCACGCCGGCAGCAGAACTCTGTTCTTTCACAATCTTAAAATGCCCTATCTCCTTAGTATTCTTAACATGCGGCCCAGTGCAGATTTCTCGGCTTATTGGATGTTGTTCATCACCTATGGTGTACACTGAGACAATATCCGGATACTTTTCCCCAAATTCAGCCTGAACTCCTGATCTAAGCGCTTCCTTCAAAGGCATCTCTTTTCGGGTAACTTTCAATCCCTTTGCTATCTGGTCATTGACCCATTTCTCTACTTTTGATATCTGGTCTGCATTTAGTTTATCGCCATAATTAAAATCAAAGCGTAACCTTTCAGGATTGATATTCGAGCCTTTCTGCCTAATATCCTGCTTCACTATCTGCCGCAGTGCTTCATTCAATAGGTGCGTAGAGGTATGTAGCTTTGTAGTCGCTTCAGAATTATCAGCAAGCCCTGATTTAAACACACCGGCAGAAGTTGTCCTGCTCAAATCCTGGTGATTCTTGTATTCTGCCTCAAATCCATCAACATCTACCGAAACCCCATTCTCTCCTGCAAGTTCAGTAGTCATCTCGATCGGAAACCCATAACTTTGGAAAAGCAGGAAAGCCTCAGCCCCTGAAATGACTTTCTTCCTTTCAGCAAGTAGGGCATTAAATTTCTTCATGCCCTTCTCTAACGTTTCAGTAAACCTTCTTTCTTCAGCTTCAAGCTCTTCAAAAATAAACTTCTTGTTCCTCTTTAATTCTTCATACTCAGGATAGATGGGCAATACAGCCGAAGCAACTTTTACGGTAAATGCGGCAGTAATACCGAGCATCCTTCCATATCTGATGGCCCTTCTGATCAATCTTCGGAGAACATACCCATGCTCTACATTGCTTGGCTTGACGCCCTTATCATCAGATAAGATGAAGACCGCTGCCTTAAGATGATCCGCTATAACCCTGAATGCTTTCTCATTGCCCTCATACTTCTTCCCCGATACCTCAGCAATCTTCTCAATGATTGGCCAAAACAGATCAGTCTGGTAATTGTCTTTAAGCGCATTCAGAACTGCTAAAGTCCTTTCAACACCCATGCCAGTATCCACATTCTTCTGCTTCAATTCTATGTAGCTGCCATCTTTCTGTTTATGGTATTGCATGAACACATCATTCCATATCTCAACCCATTTTTTATCGGCAGGATCAAACTTCTGAGGAAATGGTTCTGGACCAGTCCAATAGAACATCTCAGTATCAGGACCGCATGGCCCTATGGCGCCTGCAGGACCCCACCAATTATCTCTCTTAGGCAAAAACGCAATCCTGCTTGAGGGTATGCCCAATGATTCCCAGATATGGGCAGATTCCTCATCCTTTGGTGCATCTCTATCTCCCCCAAAACAGCTTATGGCAAGCCTTTCTGCAGGGATCTTCAGGGCATGGACCAATAATTCATATGACCAATGGATAGCTTCTTCCTTGAAATAATCGCCCAGGCTCCAATTTCCCAACATCTCAAAAAAAGTATGATGCGTAGTATCGCCCACCTCATCTATGTCTCCTGTCCTGATACATTTCTGCACATCTACAATTCGTTTGCCCTTAGGATGGGGCTGTCCCAATAAATAAGGGACCAATGGATGCATGCCTGCGGTGGTAAACAATACTGTGGGATCATTGGTAGGGATAAGACTGGCATTAGGGATTTCCTGATGTTTTTTTGTCTTAAAAAATTCAATATACTTCCCGATAAGCTCTTTTGATTTCATACTAGCTAAGAATTAATCGGAGTTTTTTAAATGTTTCTCCTATACACCATGGCCTGGCCCTAGGAGGGTGACAGCCACAATAATCAGGATACCGAATACAATTGCCGCAATATGCACCAATGATTCCTTCAGATCATAGTGCCTATGCAGCTGGGGCAATACATTTGAAGCTGAGATGTATAAGAAAGCTCCTGCAGAAAACGGAACGACAAAGTCAACAAAGCCCTCAACGCTACTGGCAAGGACAATCCCGACGAGAGCACCGATAATTGCAGTAATGGCCGAGATAAAATTGAAAATGAGGGATTTGCTTCGTGACAGTCCGCTATACAACAGAACACCCATATCAGCGAGTTCTTGCGGCAATTCATGAAAAATGACTGAAATAGTTGCTGCTAACCCCAGAACAATGTTAACCGCATAGCTTCCTGCAATAACCATCCCATCAAGGAAGTTATGGATGCCGTCTCCGATCAGGTTTACAGCAGCCAGATGATATGCATGACCATGGACATCGTCTTTTTCCTGTTTGCTATGGTGGTGCCAATGCACGAATTTCTCCAGCAAAAAGAAAATAAGGAAACCAAGCAGGATATTGGTGCCCACAGCAATTGAATACCCATGTTCTACAATCTCTGGCATGAAATCTAGGAATACCGTGCTCAATAGGACCCCCACAGACATGCTTAATAAAATGAGCAATGTATGCTGAGACAGCTTTTTTTTCATGAGGAATGGAAGCGCAACTACTACAGAAAGGAGGGAAACAATGACAACACTTAATAGAGTTAAGGTGATGACTTCTTCCATACCAATAGGATAGGGAGATATATTTATAAATCTTATTGATTTTCATTATCAATAAGATGCCCAAAACCTCACGACAGACAAAGCAAAAAAATATTTTGCAGGAGCAGATCAAGAGTTTTGAGTCTTTTTTTACTGCTGAAGACCTCCATAGAAAAGCAAAAAAGCAGGATCCTAAGGTGGGAATAGCCACAATCTACCGCTATCTGAAAGACCTTACCTTAAAACATCAACTCCATTCTTATACCTGCGACAGGAAGTCCATCTATTCCAGAAGCGAACGGTCTCATTGTCATTTCGTCTGCCAGAAATGCAGACTGGCATCCCATATAGATATTCATTCAATCGACTTTCTAAAAAGTAAAATAAAAGGCACCATCTGCCACTTCCAGATAGATGTGGAAGGGGTTTGTGAAAGGTGTAAATAAAAGAGAAATTACCCTTTCGGGTTAAAATATTTGAACAAATATGCCGCAAGCGCTCCGCCAACAAGAGGCGCAATGATATACAAAGCCATATTTGCATAGGCTCCGGCCAGTACCAGGGGTCCAATCGCTACGGCTGGATTAAAAACCCCCCCAGAGATATCTCCCCCAATGAATGCTGCAGTGAGCAGTGCTGCACCAATGGCAAGCCCATACACCTTGCTGTCTTTGAATGCCTTGGATGTTGCAGTAGTGAGCACTGTTGATGCAATCACAAATGTCAGCAATATCTCAATTAATCCAGCATGCATGATTCCCACACTAGGCATCGGGATCAATGACTTACCCACAAACAATATGATGATTCCAGCTATCAATCCCCCCATTATCTGGGATATCCAGTAGGGGACGACCTCTTTTGAAGGCAGCTTACCTCTGATCCAAACAGCCAAAGTAACTGCAGGATTATAATGCCCTCCAGATATATGTCCGCCTAAATACACCATGGTCATCAGCATGACTCCTATTGCAATGGGGTTGCCGGTCAACCCAACTGCTAATACTAAAAACATAGTCCCTATGAGTTCCATAATATATGCTTTCAAAGTGACCACCTCGATTCAGCCTTAGAGATAAGGGTATAAAAAACTTTTTATAATGGGGGCTGTTTCTAGAGGGGGTGAACTACAAAAACAAGATCATACTGGCGCCCATGGTGGCAGTTACCAACCTAGCTTTCAGAAAGCTTTGTACCGACTATGGTGCTGATATAGCCTACTCTGAGATGATTGACAGCAGGGCATTCTTGGCAGGAGACAGGAAACTATCTGATTTTGTGGATGAAAAGAATGTGGTAGCGCAATTCTTGGGCAACGATGGCAAGGATCTAGCAACCTGCGCCCAGGCTGTCGAAGGCAAAGTAAAAGCCTTTGATATAAATCTAGGATGCCCGCATTCCGATGTGGTAAAAAGTATTCGGGGGTCATACTTATTGAGATATCCTGAAAGAATTGATAAGATGTTGTCTATCCTGACTGCAAAGACAAACCTTCCGGTAACAGTAAAAATCAGGATTGGATGGGACAAAGAACACTTGAATGCGCTCGATGTCATCAAAGTATGCGAGGATAATGGTGTTGCGGCAATTGCTGTACATGGCAGGCCACGGACAGTAAACTATGAACGGCCAGTCGACTATGAATTGATAAGGAAGATAAAAAATACTGCTTCAGTGCCTATTCTGGGCAATGGGGACATTTTTGATGGCCCTTCGGCTCAAAAGATGTTTGATACCGGCGTTGACTCGATCATGGTCGCCAGAGGAGCTATTGGAAATCCGACTATTTTCTCAGAAATAAAAGATTATTTGAAAGGAAAATTAAAGAAATATGATAAAACGAAAGCATTTTTTGAATATCTCAAATACTGCCAGAAATACAGCACTGATTTTGCTGTCATGAAACGCCAGTCCCAGGCCTTTACTAAAGGATTGGTAGGGGGATCAGTTGCAAGAGACCAGATGAGCAGGGCAGAGTCAGCTGACGACTTAAAAGATATTTTTGCTTCCATACAAACATAATATTTTTAAAACAGTCTTCTTTCCATATGCCGGGTGATACCATGTCATTGTTGCAATCCGATATGTACACATTAAAAAAAGGGAGCAAAGCTCCTGATTTCTCCTTAAAAAATGTGGACGGAAAGTTAGTTTCTCCCACTGATTTCAAAGGAAAAGCATTAGTAATCATCTTCATGTGCAATCATTGCCCCTATGTAAAGCCAAAGATGCAGGAGATTGCAGATATACAGAAGAAATATGCTCCTAAGGGTGTTGTAGTCGTATGCATCAGCTCCAATGATGTCAATTACGTGGAAGAAGACAGTTTTGAGCATATGCAGGAGTTGGCTAAGAAGTTCGGCTATACATATTACTTCTATGATGAATCTCAGGATGTTGCTCGCTCCTATGGCGCTACCTGTACACCAGACCCTTTTGTCTTTGATAGGGATCACAAATTAGTCTATCATGGAAGAATTAATGATGCCATGAATCCTGATGACAAGCCCAAGGAGCATACCCTGCAGTTGGTCTTGGATAAGATGCTTTCTGGACAAAAAGTAGATCCATGGTTTGTGTATTCCCAAGGATGCAGCATCAAGTGGAAACCGTCAGAGTAGAGTTAAGCTCTTTCAGCTATTAAAGTTAGGTGATCGGGGTTTCTGCTAGTTACACTATAGCCGGATGCCTCAAAAAGCTTTTTTAGGGGTTCAAAGGTTCTTCTGCCCCGTATAACATGATAGGAAGCGATTGCGAAATGTGCACCGCTTTTAATCGCGTTTTGAGCACCTTCCAATTCCCTTATTTCCCCTCCTTCAATATCCATTTTGACGAAAACTGGTAGTTCGTCTCGATTGTAAGTTTTAATCAGGTGATCTGCAGTGGTAGTATTTACTTGAATCAAGTTCCGCTTATCAGGATCTGACTTACTGACCAATTTTGATTCCACGCCATCAGTCTCAAATAAATAACCTTCTCCGCATACATTTGATAGGGCATAGGGCAGCACGCAAACGTCATGATCCACCCGATTAGCCTGCAGGGTATGCCGCAATACCTTTAAGTGAAGTGGATTGGGCTCCAGAGCGACGACCATCCCCCGGACTGCCATCTGAGCAGCCGCAACGGTATAATCACCGGGATAGGCTCCGGCATCGATAACAAATGCATTGTCGGGAATTCTTCTATTGAAGTATCCTGGAAGTTCCGCTGGCACGAGAAGAACGTGTTCAGTCCCTGCAGCAAAAATTATTTCCATTGATGCAAGCGGCCCTTCCAGAAATCTGAATACCGGATTCCTATCTTTGAATCTAACCGACACATTATCATAATCTTCCGTTCCGTGCCTAACATATCCTTCATAGTGATTCGTTCTGTAATACCATCTTAACAACTCCTTAATCCTACTCTCAGGAATAACTCTTTTTAGGTGACTTATCATATTATAAGATAACTTATTGGCACTTATAAATTTTTTTCTAAAGAATGGACCAATAGACTTATCAGAATAACTTCTCCAGCACATCTAATGTGTACAGGATTATAGCATGTGTCTGCTGTTGCGTTGGCGTGAACGCTTCTTTCTTCTTATGGACTGAGAACACCCTGACTTGATTTAGAAGATGTATCTGATTTGAGAGTGCCGGATCAAGGCTTACGTTCTGCTCCTTCAGCTTGGCGATGATATTGCCCAACCCTATACCTGGACTTTTCTCGAGCAGATCATTGCCGGTAGCCTCAAAGTATTTACGGTGCAATGCTGTTTCCAATATCCTCCCGCATAATATTATAGAGCTCCGATAGCATTCGGTATTGAAGCATTTGTTGAGCTCTGCGATATCTGCCCCGATGTCGGCTTTAATCTCAAGAGGAATATTTCTAGTAAGGGAAAAGTTCTGCTGCATGTCCTTTGGCATGTTCAGTTGTTTAACCAGGCTGAGGAGCTTCGCAACAGTCTTTTCCAGACTGGTAATCTCAGTACTTTCAAGTTCTGGTATCAGCTCCAATATCTTAGTTACTGCCTCTTGGTTTGAGGTATCAAACTTGATCAACGGCGGTAGCTGGAGGGCTTCGGCCTTGACCAACCGGAGGTGGGACCTTACATTATTTAGGTAATACACGCGTTGCTTCTCGCCATAATCATAGACAGATTTCTCATCATCCAGGCCTTTAGACAGGTTTATCTTGTTTTTCTTCGCCACTGCAACAGCGTTCTGCAGTCCAACTAAATTCTTATGGAATTCCATTATCGTATAAACTGCGTTAATTTTGCTTGTGTTCTCATGGTGCGGAGCATAATGCTCTCCGAAAACAAAGGTACAACATCAGCATTAAATTTCTTTTTAGCCAGATTCTGTACATATTCTACCATCAGTTGCCAGGATCCAAACTCCAATGGCCTGGATTGGAGTGCCTTCCTGACAGCTTCCCTCACCACCCACACTCCCAACGGCATAGTATACTCATTGCTTATAAATCTAAGGCACAGCACACTTGCCTGTCGTTTCATCTGCTTCAGTTTTTCAAGTACGCCAATGCGTGCAGCATAATACCCCCCTGCAGTTTCAGCAGCATACCCCTTCCTGCCGTAATGGTTTTCATAATCAGTCGCCCAGAATTTACCCTGCTTGCTCCAGGGATTTGCCTGGAGGGGAACTCCCATCTCAAATAACTCATAAGACCATGGTTCAGAAAATAATAGGATGGCATAATAATTGCCCAGATAACCTCCAAAATATACTTGGTAATCAGCATAGCTGAAATCCAGAACTTCTTCCCGCAAGTGCTTGCCCAGCGTATCATCAACTGCAGTTATAGCCCATCGGGTCGGGACCAGCTTCCTGCCCGTCTGTACGCCAAGCGTTCCCATGCTGATTAGTCTAGTCAAGAAATTCTCATCAAAGCCGCTCTTATATAGGTAGGTCAGTGCATCCTGTGCTTTCAGGTCAGCATCAGAAACTACCTTATCCACCTTATATTCGATATGAGCATTTTCAGTTATCTTTGCTTTCTTCAGTTTGGCTAAGGGGCCGGTGGGTGCATGGTACCGGTCTGTCTGCAGCATCATTTTTGGTTTTTCTGTTAGGTTTATCTCCACATCAACAGGCCGCGAAGCCATTCCAATCTCCTTCCCAATCTCAAGAAATTTGTTTGTTGCTTTGATGTTAATCCGAAAACGGGAATTTACCAGCGAAGATCTGAAATTGACAACCTCAGGTATGGTGAAATCATGCTGGCCCCAGTAGTGGGGTGCATCATACAGCCAGGCATCCTCTCTGATTTCAGGAGGGCTCATTATCCCCACATATAAGTTTGGATAAAAGTTATGCCCCACAAAGGGCGCAGGGCTTGAGCCAAAAAAATCCTCCTTCAGGTCAACACGAGAAAAAGGTATTTTAACCTCACGGGAGAATTTATAGTTCATGTAAAGAGTTACTTCTTCTATCATTAAATAGTTTACGTTTTTAGAAACCCTTATATATAATCATCCTATTGCCCAGCTCATGCCTTTAACTGATGATGAAGTCAAAACAATAAAGGAAGAACTTGATAATTGCCAGAATCCGCTCTATTTTTTCCATGATGATCCGGATGGCATGTGTTCATTTCTTCTTTTCTATCGCTATAAAAAGGAGGGCAACGGGATTGTGGTAAAGCGCACTACTCCCACGGTAGATGAAAAATTCCTTCCGAAGGTGGCAGAATACAGCCCGGACAAGATATTTATACTCGATCTGGCAGTGGTTGACCAGGAATTCATCGATAAGGTAAAGGTGCCTGTTGTATGGATCGACCACCACCAGCCAATTCCACTGCATGGACTTAAGATATTTAATCCTCGCATCAAGGCGCCGCATGACAACACACCCGCTACCTACTTGTGTTATCAGGTTGTCAAGCAGGATCTGTGGATTGCTGCAGTCGGCTGCACTGGTGATTGGTATTACCCTGATTTTATGCCCGTATTTAAAGAGCAGTACCCTGACTTGGTAAAGATAGGTTCTAAAGATCCAGGAGCTATCCTGCATAACTCCAAACTCGGCACCTTAACACGCATATTTGCATTCATCCTGAAAGGAGACACCCAAGATATAAAAAAATGCTATAAGATTCTAACACGGATCCAATCACCTTCAGAAATTCTGGATCAGACAACGCCGCAGGGAACATTCCTCTACCGGAAATTTCTCCGGGTAAACAAAGAATATGCAGAACTTATCAAAGAGGCTGAGAAGCACGTCAAAAAAGATCCCTTATTGTGTTACATCTATCCGTCGAGCAAGACCAGCTTTAGCGGAGATCTGGCCAATGAGCTGATGTACAAATTCCCTGACAAGCTGATCATTGTGGGCAGGCAAAAGAATGATGCAGTGAAGATGAGCTTGCGCTATGGAAAACCATTGCTTTCTATCCTCCAGGAAGCCCTGAAAGATGTGGAGGGCTACGGAGGTGGTCATGAGTATGCTTGTGGCGCATCGGTGAAGAAAGAACATTTTGAACAGTTCCTAAAAAATATCAGGAAACATTTATAAACGAAACTTTAATTCTGTGCTTTCATGCGCTGGTGGTCTAATGGCTACAGCTTTTACATGGGTAAAAGTTGCCGTAAATGACAATGGCCTTCCAAGCCGTTTATCCGGGAGATTTAAGGTTCTCCTTAAGTCCGGAAATTCGAATCCCGGCCGGCGCATATATTTTTTCTTTCGCGGGGTTTTATGACCTTCAAAAATTTGTTCCGGTCTCTTCTCTTGATGGTGATGTGTTGCATATCCACCCTGTTTTCTCTCTTTTCTTTATAGATGTGAAAACCATAACTGATATGTAATTCATCTAGGAATTGCATAATATCAGCAGCCAATTTCATAGAACTCGTACTGAACACAATTCTGTCGTTGGACAAATAACCATCACTATCGATTAGCCCCCTTAAGAAACCAATCTTAAATCGGGTAGTGTGGTTCCTTGATTTTAGGTGCACCGAATGGCTCTTTCTGGTAGTCATATCCCACGTAAGATACCTCTTGACAAAAAAATAAATCTCTTTGGAGCAGAAATATAAGATAAATATATCCCTCTCTTTCCGGTCAAATAGGGAAGGCTGCTTCTTGAAAAGCTCATAAAAAAGAGCAGTATACAGCTCTCTGACATATGCGTGCTCCTTCTTATTGAAGAAAAGATAGACTCTATAATGGTGCTGTTTAGTTTTATTCAGGCAGCCATCACCAGCAACTATCCCTAAAAACTCACCCACTAGCTCACTTTTCTCCTCATTTATTGTTATGGGCAGGATAGTTCTACCCCTTATGTCTCTAAAGTAGTAGTAAACAGTTGTTTTGCTTTTTCCTGTGCGGTTTGCAATATTCTTCAACGAGAGGCCGGATTGAACCATCTCTCTGATGTAATTCTTTTCCGAAAGACTTAGTCTTTTTTTAATCATAGTACAACGAGTGGGATTAGAAAAAGAAGGAAAATATTTAAAACTTGCTATCCGGGTTCGAATCCCGGCCGGCGCATAACCTTTTTATATACAGATACTCAATTGCAGTTCTATGCCTCTTAAGAATGAGTTAGCTTCTGAATACTCAGTAGAACAGGGTCTGCTTTTGGACAGCCGGGATCTTTTTAGCAGAGAACTTGCCGAAGAACGTTTGGATTGGCAGCTGTCCCAGCACATAGAACTATTTGCCAAGAGAAAAGTTGTGGACGTAGCTAACCTTCGAACACTCATTAGTACATACATCAAAAATATTGACCTCATCTTGACTGAGTTGGAAGATGCAAAACGGAAGGCAGAGCGGGCTGAGTACAAAAAGATCGAGTCAATACAGAATCTCTTGAGCCAAAGCAGGGCAATCTCATATTCTCGATTGAGGGAGCAACTGGAAAAAATAGCGCAGAGTATACAAGGCAATGTCATAGCTGCCCTTAAATCTCAATATCGGAGGGAAAGACGGCTGACGAGGGAACAGGCCCCTATAGGTTTTATTGTTACAAAGCTGAGAAAGGGTTGGCAAGTGGCAAAAAAGATCGAGCAGAAGACCGGCATTGCGGCGACCGATTCCATGCAGGAGCACCCACTCGAAGCAGAGCTGCAATCGTTAATAGCAGAACTGGATCGGAATCCGGGGCCGGCTTCATTATTGCTCCTGTCACGACGGTTGAGCCTGCTTTTAGAGAGGTACCGGACAGATATAAACGATTTCTTGTACATCGAGACGAATATCAGTATAGAGGAAGCAAGAAATCTTCACCGTATTGCCCATTATATCACATTTCTGACCATTCTGCAAGCCAATAAGGTGACTGATTTGGACGACCTGTTGGCAGCGCTGAAGAGACTGAAATTGCGGACAGATACCTTCATCTTTCAGGACGCAGTGAACGCAAAAAGATTGGTGCAATACGCCACACAACTCAGTTATGGTATCTCTAACTTGAGATCCTCAAATGCTAAAGAATTTCCAGGCATCCGTGAAACCAGGCTGACCTCCCAACCAGGCATATTGGTCTTTCCTGAAAATAACCCTATACCTCAGAAAGGAGTTGTATTGATGCACGGTTTTCAAGGAAACAAGGAAACACAACTGGGGTTGGCACGGCTCCTTGCTCTGGAAGGGTACATCGCTTATACCATAGACATGAGTGCGCATGGGGAGGATCGCCAGGCATTTCGGTATGGCAGAAACGCAGAGTATATCCAGGAAGCGGTTGAATTCTTGAGGAAACGAGGCACTAAGAAAGTGGCAGTTGTTGCCCACAGCACTGGTGCTGGATCAGCAGTGTTTGCCATGGCCGGGTATTCATTAAAAGTGGAAGATGCTTTCTATTATCACATGACCAACCTCATCCAGAGGTTACAGGAAATAAGTTCATGTTTAGATGCCGCGCAGATGACGGATGACATGCTGAAGGACATGAGATACAAAGCAGCTTTGAACTCTCAAGAATATGCTGAACTAAAAAAACTAGTTCTGGAAGGGTTGAATAGGGTTGCTCACGGTTCATGGATTGATGCGGCAGTGCTCATGGCCCCTCCAAGCAGGCTGCAGACAGCTATGCCAAGAAAATTGGTCGACTATCTCAGCAATAAAGATAAGGCTTTCTTCAAGAAATTTGCATCGCTCGTCACCTGTTCTGTGAACGTACTTCTTAAAATAGCTGATTGGAGGAGCTCACACAAATACGAGTATGTTGCCAAAGAAGACGAAGTCCAATATATTGGCCTCATCATCAAAGACACTATAGACTTTTTTGAGTACTTACATAATGTGCAGAATCCCTTTGATTATTTGAATTTTGTCGAATATATCGCAGGTCAAATGACCAATCCGAGCAGGGAAAAGAAGAGCATAGAAGATAGGTATGCTCTTGCCATGAGTAACCTGCAGGGAAGAAAAGAGGGTTTGCTGCGGTCGCTGAAATCAGCCTCTCAGAAGGAAGATCATCAACTTATGCAAGAATTTCAGAACGAGATTCAGAGGATTGACTGGCTCATACCAAACACCCAAAGATACTTCCAGCAGGCGATTGCCGATGCCAGCCATTCAGTTGATTTTTTCAGCCACTATTGGCAGAGGTTCATCAAAGACATCCCTAAAGCATTCTTCTATGGGTTGAATGATGAGTTCCTAAAACCTCTCCAGGGAAAGAACATGAAGGAATTGGATGAGCACTATCGAAAAATCGGGGCAATCCTGATCCGCAAATATCCCAACGTAAATCATGTTTTGGTAAGGGAAAGCACACTGCCTGCTCTGAAGTTTGAGGGGGAGACTCTTCCTAGAATGGTAAGGGAGATCATATCTTTTTTAGGTACATACCTGTAAACCGCCATAGATTTAAATAACAGGAAATCGATTGCTATTGTATGAGCGCCATCGTGTACCGATTTACTGACCATTATAACTCTTTTTTCGTAGGAGTACTTAGGTTTTTTCATCATATACTCCTTTTTCTATTAGGCGTGCATTCAGTTAAGTGCGCAGGCACCATCCCCCTACAAGGACCCCTGCTCATAGCATCTCATCATGAAAAGCTCGCAGATCAATACATTATCGGCTTCCAGATCAGGAGAAAATTATTCTGGATTGCAGACATAACTTCGCCAGACTCAAAGAAATCTCTTGCAGACTCTCATTTCATGAAATGGATTATGCTGAGGATTGGTGCTATCCCCATAGACAAAAGGAATCCTGCAAGAAATAAAGATCTTTTCCCGTATCTTTTATTCTTGCTGAAGCAAGGTAATGCTATTGTGTTCTTCCCCGAATCATATCTAAGAAGCGAAAGGAAAGGCAGATTTGGTGATTTCAAGGATGGTGTGGTAAGACTTGCCATAGCTTACAAGAAGGAGACCAGGAAAAAATTACCTATCTACCCAGTTGGCTTATCTTACAAAGGGAAAAAGGCAACCATGAAAGTTGGAAATCCCATATACGCAGCTCACTTATCTGAACGGAAACGGGTTTTTGAAGCCATCAAAGAGCTATCATGACACGCATACTCTATAGCATAGCAAATGAGGGCATGGGACACGCCACCAGAGCCGAAGTAATGGTTCCGGAATTAGCAAAGAGGCATGAAGTATTGCTCCTGGCAGGGGGCAGGCGTTATGACCACCTCAAGAAATTCCACCGCAACATTCTGAGAATTCATGACTTTGACTTAGTGTACACTAACAACAGCGTGAACATTTTTGCCTCATTTATCAGAAACCTCTTTAGGTTTCCTTTTATCCTATTATCCTTTGTAAGTAAACTTAAGGCAATTCTGCGATTCCGCCCCCAAGTAATTATCTCAGATTTTGAACCTCTTTCAAACTACCTTTCGTATATCCTTAAAGTTCTGCTCATCTCCTTAGATAATCAGCATGTAAGCGCTAAATGTATTGTGCATATCCCTCAAGAATTCAGGAAAACCCACCGGCTTTCTGCATGGGTGATGTCATTCATAATCAGCAATGCACAACAGTATGTGATAACCTCTTTTTTTCCGGCAAAACCAAGAGCTAAAAACGTCATCGTGCTGCCACCTATCATAAGGAATAGCATCAGGGCTGCTCAATCAAAATCAGGTCCTTATATTTTTGTATACCAAACATCTGAAAGCAATTCAAAGCTTATCCCTGCATTAAGGCGTACCCCTCACCAGTATATATTTTATGGCAAAAGGTCAGGAAAGGAAGGCAACATAATCTTTAAGAAGTTCAATGAGGGCGATTTTGTAAAAGATTTGGCGTCATGCCGAGCAGTCATAACTAACGGTGGTTTTCAGCTCATTTCTGAAGCCATCTTCTTGCATAAACCGATACTCTCCATCCCGATTAGGGGGCAGTTCGAGCAGGTTTTGAACGCTATGGAAGTTAAACGACAAGGGTTCGGTACATATGTATTTGATGTGGATTCATCGGCAATTGAGGGGTTTATCACCAACCTTTCTGAATACCGAAAGGGTCTCAAAAGGTTTATAAAATACGGCAATTCCGAACTCGTGGGAAAACTTCAAAGAATTATCGATTCAATATGAAGCGCAGAAACATACTAGTATTGGGTGGAGCTGGTTATATAGGTTGCCACACTACCTTATTGCTCCTGCAAAAAGGACACCATGTGACAGTCATCGATATTGTGGATGACCCTGCCTATAATGGGAGGAGGGGGGCTCTCAAGGCTGTAGAGCAGCTTTCAGGCATTCATCTGGGTTCTGAAGAATTCATGTTCTTTGCAGGCAATTTGCAGCATACCCACTTCAGAAGCATCAAGGATTCAAAACAGTACCTGCTTGCAGACATAATCAAACAGAGGAAAATTGACTCATGTATAGATTTTGCAGCCTTTATCGAAGCAGGCACTTCAATGATGAGGCCCGAGGATTATCTACAGAACAATTCTATCACCTTCATACGGATTGTGCCTGAACTCTATGCTGCAGGCGTTTCTACAATCGTAAAATCTTCCACTGCTGCAGTGTATGGAGCACTGCATGTAAACAGCGGATTCTCAGAAGAAGCTGTTCTTACTAACAATACTGAATCTGCTTTGGCAGCTGCGAAAACGCAAGGCGGAAGGAAAGAGGGAGAATCTCTTCATAGGTATTTACTTCACATCATAAAGCGGAATATTGCGTCAAATCAGGACCTCTGGGACCATATACTTTCTCCCTCATCCCTTACCAGGTTGCGGCAGCCGGTGAACGTATATGGGTGGACTAAGGCGCTTAATGAAATCTGTCTTGAGTTCTTCTCTAAAAAGTTTAGTAAGAATTGTTGCATCCTGAGGTACTTCAATGTCTGGGGAGTTCACCCGAGCACAAAACTTTTGGAGGCCCATACTCCCGAGACCCATCTGATTCCGAAGGCTATGGATTGTATTGCACGAGGTAAGCATACAGAACACACACTGAGAAAGGGCGATTTCCTGCTTTTATTCGGTATTAATTACCCAACAGAAGACGGTACCTGTGTGAGGGACTATATCCATGTGATGGACCTAGCGCATGCCCATCTTAAGGCACTGCAAGCTGTCGGTACTTTTAATTTATCCCTTGGTCACGGATACTCTAACATGGAAATCTTAACGTATGTTACTTCAGCGGTGGAAGCCAGGTTGATCCACTTAGATAAGAAGGACGAAGGCGAGAAATACAAAGTTAAGTATAAATCAAATGCACCGTATGAGCTGAAATTATTGGATAAGCAGTGGGGGTCTGAGAAAGCTTTATTTGTAATTGATTGGGAGAAAAGAATTGGTGATCCTCCAGAGCTAATCGCCAATTCCAGCAAAGCAGCGGAAGAGCTTGGATGGAAAGCTTTTCATAAACCGACTGATGTCAACTGCATGAAGGAGGTTTTCCTTTCAAGACAATCCAATGGATACTGATTATGACTATCTGATTGTAGGCGCAGGTATAACTGGTCTGACACTTGCGCATAACCTGGCGAACGATGGCAAGAAAGTTTTGCTTATAGACAAAAGGGACCATATAGGCGGAAATTGCTACGATTACAGAGACAAGAACGGTGTCCTTATCCAGAAATATGGCCCGCATATATTCCATACTCCCCACAAGAGAGCTTTCGACTTCCTATCAAAATTTACTACCTGGAAGCCCTACAAACACAAGGTAGTGGCGTTCTATCGCGGAAAACTGTATCCTGTTCCCATAAACAGGGATACAGTAAACCTATTCTATAACAAGGATTTCAAGAATGAGGTAGAACTAAAAGCATTCCTGGACACTAAGGCTAAGAAATTGAAGAAGATCCGAAATTCTGAGGATGTGGTTATCTCCCGATTTGGCGTTGAACTGTTCGACGCATTCGTCAAGAACTACACCAAGAAAGCATGGGACCATTATCCTGATGAATTGGACAAATCTGTTCTTGAACGGTTACCCATACGATACGATACTAATCCCCATTACTTCAATGACGGATATCAAGGCATGCCTTCCTGGGGATTTACTCATTTGTTCAGGAAGATGCTTAGGAATCAGAATATCACCGTTAAGCTAAACACTGATTTCTTTAAAAAAAGATGGAAGGCCAAGAATATCATTTTCACTGGTAAGATTGACCAGTTCTTTGGATATCGTTATGGAAAACTGGATTATCGATGCATCAAGTTTGTTTTTAGGACTAGAAAAAAAGATTTTCAGGAATATTGTGTGGTAAACTACCCGGATAATGATGTCAAATATACAAGGATTACGGACTTCCGAAGGTTGTTCATGCTTAAGACAAAGAGAACAGTTACCTGTACTGAGTATCCTATGTGGAAAGGCCTGCCCTGCTACCCGGTTCCCAACAAGGCAAATCACGCTCTTTTCAAGAAATACCTGGCACTGACAAAAAACGTCAAGAATGTATATTTTGCAGGCAGGCTTGCTACCTATCGTTACATCAATATGGACCAAGCAGTTTTGGATGCTTTGGATTTGTATGATCATCTGTCTAAGAAACAACCCATTAAAGAGATTCCCACACAAAAATACCTTACAGGAAAATGATCGGAAAAGTTTTTAAGTTCAAAGGATAAAATACCTCAAAATGAGAATCGCCCTCCTCACCTCTGGAATCAGGGGGATAGGATCATACTGCCTCAATCTTTATAATTATCTGACTTCCAAAGGGCACAAAGTTTTACTAATCTCAGAGTCAAAATGGGTGAAGCAGAATGTGCCTTCTTTGTATCAGGCCAAATCCATACTTTTGTTTGGCTTGGCTCCGGTTGTCTACCATCCGTTGGGAATTGTTAAGGCCTTGAAGAAGTTTAAGCCCGATATAATCCATTATCATTGGCCCTCTGGCACCATGGACGTCCTGTTTCGAGAAATTAGGAAGTTACAGGTGCCCATCATAGTCACCCTTCATGTTGCAGTTGCTTCCAAAAGATTCTTTTTTGATAAAGTCTGGTTCAACTACTTCGGTCTCTTCAAACGAAACTTGCGCAGAGTGCAGGCCATTAATAGTATCAGCCGCTTTGTGCAAGCCCAGCTCAAATCACGCATCAAACTTCCCCAGGAAAAGCTTCTTTTGATATATGCGGGAGTTAATACTACTATACTAAAACCTGTTAAGAAACCAACCAAGAAGGGGATCAACCTGATATTTGTAGGTCAGGTAATGCCTGAAAAGGGCATAGATGTGCTGATACGGGCTGTCAGAAAAGTCAGCAAGCAGATGGACATTACTTTGCGCATCATAGGTGATGGACACCTGAAGAAACCCCTACAAAGATTGACGAGGCGTGATAAGTGCATTAAGTGGATAGGATTCGTGAAGGACCAGAAAACTATAGCAAAGCACTACGCCAATTCTGACCTGACTGTGTTGCCAACTAGATGGGATGAGGCTT
The DNA here is from genome assembly GCA_035289425.1 of Candidatus Nanoarchaeia archaeon. GTDB lineage: Archaea > Nanobdellota > Nanobdellia > Woesearchaeales > DATDXC01 > DATDXC01. The sequence continues at coordinate 63,593 of DATDXC010000032.1, read as the reverse complement.
TTTCTCTGGTTCCGGTAGAGTCACTTGCCTGCGGGACACCAGTCATGGCCACAAACAAAGGAGGGACACCAGAACTGATCACTTCGGGTAAGACAGGAATATTGTTAAAAGAAGGCGATGAAAAGGAGATCACCAAAGCACTCTTGTCATTAGACAAGGAAGAGCTTAGATTAATGAGGAAGGATTGCAGGAACCTGGTTCTTAAAAAGTATTCTTTGGAGATCATGGGATATAACCATGAAAAGGCGTACAAGAAACTGATTAAAGATTTCAAATCTTCAAACTGACTACATTACTGATTCCATGCTCATTCATTGAAATCCCATAGAGGTTTTCTGCCTGGGATATGACGCCGTCATTATGGGAGATTATGAGGTACTGGGCTTTTTCTGAATATTTGGCAATCAATTTGGCAAATTTCTCTGAATTGTGTTTGTCTAACGCAGCATCAACTTCATCAAGGATATAGAATGTTGCCGGCTCATGTTCTTGTATAGCAAAGATAAAAGCTAACGCAGTCATTGTCTTCTCGCCGCCGCTCAGGCTGCGTATATCAAGGAACTTCGTGCCTGTTATCTTAACTTTGATTCTGACGCCTGCTTCGAAGATACTGTCAGGGTCTTCCAGTTCCAGGAATGCGTCTCCTTTGGAGGATAATGCCACAAACGCCCGCTTGAAATGCTCATTGATGATCTCAAAATGCCTCAGGAACAGTTCTTTCTTCTTTCCCTCGATCTCTTCCATGAGCTTAACTACATCTGCACGTTCGACAGTAAGCGTCTCTTTCTTCTCAAGCAGCCCATTATACTCTTTCTCAACTTCATCATAGATCTCTAATGAGCGCATGTTGACAAAGCCGATTTCCTGCTTCAGCTTTTCGAACTTGCTGATCTCATATTTGAGCTGATCCTCGTTTTTCTCCATATCAAGCGCAACACCTTCATACTGCTGGAACTCCTGCTGTAAAGCTCCAAGAACCTCTTGTGCCTCGCTTATCTTCAGCGTAAGTGTATTGGTCTTAATTTCAATTTGAGTGCTGGTATCCTTATGTTGATTGATTCCACTTTCATTTTTCTGGATTTCCTCATTGAGCTTTCCTTGCTGGGCAAACAACGCCTTGAACTTGGAATAGAATATCTTGGCTTGTTCTTCTTTCTCATTCAGCAATTTTTGTCTGGTTTGGATATAGCTGCCCAGCTCTGCCCGTTCCTTATTGAATTCTGCTTCTTCCTTCGTTATCTCTCTCAGTATCTCATGGACGCGCAGCTCTTCAGGCTTATGGATGGTGATGACCTGAGCTTCAATGTTCTTGATATCAGCGTTCGCCTGTATCCTCTCTTCTGATATCTTGCGGAGTTTCTCTTCAAAGGTGCTTATCTCAGCTAACAGTCCTGGATCTCTTAATTGAACAATCTGGAACCGCAGCTTTTGCTTGTCTGTCTTCAATTGGGCTAATTCCTTATTCAGTTTTGAGATGTGCGTGATGAGTTCATTAGTTTGTCCTTCAATCTCTTTTTGTTTCTTGATGAGCTCTTCCTTTTGGTTCTTTGATAAGTCTAAATCAGTGGGCTCCAGATGCAGACTTTTCTCTGTCTTGATGATTTCGCCTTCCAGGCTTCCTTTCTCTTGGCGCAGTGCAGTAATCCGTTCTTCGTTGTCCTTGCGCTCTTTTTGCATCTGAGAGACGCCCTCTTCCAGCTGGGCCATCTGTTCCCTATACTGATTAATATCCTTGCTGAGCTCTTTTTCCTTGAACCCCAGCCCTTTCCTCTTTTTTTCCCTGAAGCCGCCCTGCATGACGCCGCTTAGTTCTGCCACATCACCCTCAAGGGTGACCATCTTTGCCTTCCCAATACCTATCCTTCTGGCAACATCAATGGTCTCGACAACCAATGTATTGGAGAACACATACTCAAATACCTTCTTGAATTTTGTATCATATTCCACCAGGTCAAGCGCCATGCCGAGGCACCCATGAGCATCTTTTAGTTCTTTGGCAGAAGCATCCACATTTGGTTTTATCTTGGATAATGGCAGGAAGGTGGCTATCCCCAGCTTATTCTGCTTAAGGTATTTGATGCAGTCTGCGGCAATCTGGTCATTCTCAACCACAATGCTCTTTATCCTTGATCCTGCTGCTATCTCCAGAGCCAGGGCATATTTTGCATTGACATTTCCAAGTTCTGCAACAGTGCCATAGATGCCTGCTTTGTTCAAGGACAATATCTTTTTGACTGCAATATCCCCTAAAGACGCTTCTTTGATGGTCGCATCCCTTGCCTCAAGCGCAATCAGCTGCTCCCGCAGCTTCGCAATCCGCTCCTGCTCTGCGCCAATCCTTGCTGCAAATAAAGAATCATCATTCAGCCGTTTGTTTAATTCTAAGGTTGCTTTCTTAAATTGTTCCCGTTTTCTTTTAAGTTCTGCAACCTCTTTCTGATGCTCTTTCTCCACTTCTGCTACTTTCTGGATTTGGGATTCTATGGTGCTGATCTGATGCTGCAGCGCATCATTTTCCCGAATAGCAGCATGCTGCTGCTCCCTCAGCGTATGTATATCTTTCTGCAGTTCCTCTCCTCTCTTGTCAATGTCTTCAACCTGCTTGTCAATATCGGATATATTGTCCATATTGTTCTTTTTTCTGAATGCAGCTATTTTCTGTCCCAATGCCTGCTGTTCCTTTTCAGATCCAGATTGCCGCTTGCTTAGCTTTTCCTTCTCCTCAGAAATCTCGCCAATTCTTTGATGCACATCCTTCAGTGCCTTGGTAAGTTCATCTTTTCGCTTGCCAATCTTGGTAATCTCATTGGTAATTGTCTCAAGACGGTAATTCTTGCGGGTAAGTTCAATCTTAAGCGCCTCAACTTCTTTGTTGAGGTTGACCTGCTCAACTTCACCCTTTTCTTCAATCTCCTTGATGAGAGATTCTACTTCCTTCTTCCTCTGGTCGCTGTCTGCTCTCAGTTTTTGGATTTTTTCCGTAATCTTCCGGAATTCATCCTGGGCATGTAAAAGCTTATCTGCCAGGTCTTTTTTCTCGTTTTCTTTCTTTCCGATATGCATCTTAAGCAGGCTTGCCTTATACATACTTATTTTCTCATTCATGTTTTTGAATTTCAATGCTTGATCCCTGTCTTTCTCCAGGCCTTGGAGATAGGTCTTTCGTTCTGAAAGCACAATCTCTGCATCGTTCAGTTTTTTCTCGACCTTCTCCATTTCCAGCAATGCTTTATGCTTCTTGTCCTCATAGATGGATATGCCTGCAATGTCTTCTATCATCAGCCTTCGGTCAATAGGCGGCATTTCAACAAACCGGACAATATCGCCCTGCAGGATTATGTTGTATCCATCAGGGTCGATTTTGGAGATGTTTAGCAAATCCAAAACCTGTTCCCTGGTTCTGGTTTGGTCGTTGATCTTGTAGATACTCTGGCCATTCTGCCGGACTATCCGTGAAATTTTGACCTCTGCTTCCTCAGTCGGAAATGTCTTATCAGTGTTGTTAAAATAGATGCTGACTTCTCCTTGTTTAGCCGGAGTTTTAGATTTGCCGCCATTATAGATCAGATTAGCACTCTTTTCGGCTCGCAGTGATTTTGCAGAAGTCTTGCCCAGGACAAAGCAGAGCGCATCCATTACATTGCTCTTGCCGCTGCCATTCGGGCCAAGGACTACATTAAAAGTAGGTCCAAATAATAGTTCGGTATGCTTGGCAAAGCTCTTGAAGCCGTGCATGACCAGCTTATTTATTCTTGTGATATTCGCTTCCCCACTTTCTGAGCCAATTTTGTTTATAAAGTTTATGGCTAACAACTTGGGATGACAGCCGGTTATTTCTTCTGAGCATACTCCTCAAAATCACCAAGCTGCTTCTGGTGTTTCTTTTTTACATGATTCTGGTAGCTGCTCCAGCTCTTCCTGAAAATCTCAGGGAACTTTTCCCAATTTTCAGCCAAGAATTCCTGCGTGGTCTCATTAGAGGGGTAGCCAGGCCCGCAATTCCCATACTGCTGCTGTATTTTATCCATCTCCCTGTCTCTGACCACTTTGGCGAGTATGGAGGCTGCTCCTACCTCTACATGCTTCACATCAGCTTTATGCATGCATATCAATTCAATTTTCTTATCATGGAGCAGATTCAGCAGATATCTTCGATAGGCATTACAGTTGTTTGAAGGGCTGTCGACGATTGTTTTTTCCGGTTTCAGGGCATTGATGATTTCAGCTGCCTTATGCGCTTCCAGCCAATTTAGGTTCAGTTCATCTGAGTTGACGGCATCATCAATCTCAGCAGGCTGCACTATGATAATTTTGTACTTGTTGACTGTTTTCTTAATTTTTTCAAATAAGTCCTCCCTCTGCTGCCTGGTCAATAATTTTGAATCCTTGACACCGAGTGATTTGAGCTTAGGGAGGTCTTTTTCATCAACTAACACCCCTGCTATAGTCAGGGGACCAATCACCGGCCCTCTTCCCGCTTCATCAATGCCGCATAACATAGAAAATTTGATATTTCCTTATTTTAAATACTTATCGAACCAGGCGACAGTTTTTTGCATAGCATCTGCTTCAATATCAGCATCAATACTGCCATCCGGCCTTTCAAAAGCATGTCCGATTGAGTCATAGGTTACGAATTCATATTCCCTGCCTGCTGCCCGAAGAGCTGCAGCAAGATCTTCGCCATACTCATAGGGCATGACTCTATCTTGTTTTCCATGAAATATCAATAGGGGAGCAGTTATGGTGTCAACACAATAGATGGCAGACCGTTTCAGTAGATCATCCTGGATATCTCCCTGCGGCTTCCCGACTGCAGCTACCCAGGGATACACCGGATCTGTCTGGTCCTTGATATTCTGGAACCGTTTTTTAATGTCAGTCGCTCCCCAAAATTCAACGCCTGCTTTGAAATCATCGCTTAACTCCATAGCCTGTACCGTTATGCCACCACCATGACTAAACCCGATGACACCAAGAGAGGACTCATCAACAGAATCAAGCTGCTTGCCGCACTCAAGCAAGTTCAAAGCATCAGTGGTTTCACCCAAAACAACCTCAATTTCTCCTTCAGAACCGCCCTCCCCCCTAAATTCAGAAGCTAAGACCACATATCCATTCTGGGCCAGCATGTTGATCCAATCCAGGCTTTGAAGCCCGGTCTTGCCGCCATGGTTATACAATAATAGAGGACGTTTGCCCCCCTGTTTTGGTTCTGCAAGCACGCCCTGTATAGTAAGGCCTTCACTTTGATATCGAATCTCAGAAACAGTGAGGGTTACATTATCAACCAAAACTTCATTGATAGAGAAACCAGAACATTCGTAATTCTTCTTTTCAAGAGAACACTCTGTCCGGCTGCATGCTGCTATAAACAGGGCAGCAAAAAGCAAAATGCTCCAAAGTCTCATTTCATGATTTCTGTGGTTGATAGTATATAAGATTTACGGAAGAAAATAAAAAAGTATTGGAATGGAAAATAGCGGGGAGTGGATTTGAACCACCGACCTGGGGGTTTCGAACAGCGACTGCCGCTTCGACAGTGAGCGTTATGAGCCCCCCGGGCACTCCTGACTGCCCTACCCCGCTGTATACTGTAAAAGAAAAGGCATGTTATTTATAAAAGTAACTATAAGAAGTCTACAGAGCCCAAAAAACCACAAAGTTAAAAAATAAGGAACTCCATTGAAGAATTATGCTCCGTATACCAAAAAAAGCGAGAAGGGACATCCTCGCTGCTCAGAGAAATGAGATTACTGAGTATTATGTGTACAGGAATCTTGCTAAGACAATGCCTTCTCAACATAATAAGAAGATCCTTGAGGGTATTGCAGACTGTGAGCTTGGCCATTACAATTTCTGGCGAACCATAAGCAAGGAGGAAGTTGCGCCTAATAGATTTCGGATTGCAAAATATGTCTTGATATCAAAGCTGCTTGGCCTTACCTTCGGATTGAAGCTGATGGAGCGTGGGGAACAAGTTGCACAGGCTAATTATGAAAACCTGGCCAAGTACATCCCCCTGGCCGCAAAGATTGAGAAGGAAGAAGATATGCACGAACAGGAACTCATAGGCATCCTCAATGAAGAGCGCTTGGAATATGTGGGATCTATTGTCTTAGGACTGAATGATGCGCTGGTTGAGCTTACCGGAGCTTTGGCTGGATTTACCCTGGCACTTCAGAACGGCACTCTGATTGCAATGGCAGGCTTGGTAACCGGAATTTCTGCATCACTTTCTATGGCCGCTTCAGAATATCTATCGACCAAATCAGAGAAATCTTCAAAGCAGCCAGGAAAAGCTGCATTATATACCGGTATTGCCTACATTGCCACAGTCATAATATTGATTTTGCCTTTCCTCCTGCTGTCCAACTTGTATGTGGCGCTTGCCTATACCATGTCCTTTGCGATACTTATCATATTGTTCTTTACTTATTATACTTCCGTTGCAAAAGATCTTTCTTTTAGGAACAGATTTCTTGAGATGGCAGCCATCAGCTTAGGTGTCGCTGCACTGAGCTTCGGGGTTGGATATGTAGTGAGGATTTTATTTGACATTTAAATCCCGAAACCTTTAAATAAGCCTTTTAGACTCTTTTATCCTAATTGCCGCGGTCGCATAACCTGGTAATCTGATTATTTTTATTTACTTCCCTTTAAAATCACTTAGAAAATGGCTCAGCAACCAAATTTTGATTTTCCATTTCTGATAGCAAATCAATTACATAGCATCATCAGAATAACAATCAGTGATTTTAAATGAGTATAACAATAAATCCAAAAATTGCAGAATTAATTGGTGCTCATGTTGGAGATGGTACTCTGTACAAAACTAGCCGAAGCATAGTCTGAGAGCTGAGGGGAGCCTTACTGAAAAAGAGTATTACCACCAAAATATTGTGCCTTTACTCGAGTCAATATTCAAATTAAAACTAGTCCCCAAGTTTAGAAGTGGGGGTAAGAATGGCTGCTACTGCATACAGACATCTAAGAAAGATATAACTTCCTTCTTTCAAGAATATGGATTTAAACCAGGAAGAAAAACAGATACCGTCACTATCCCGTCCTATATCAAGGAGGCAGGTCTCTCAAAGAGACTCGCCTTTGTGCGTGGATATTTTGATACAGATGGGTGCTTGCGGTTTGATAACCTCAACGGTCAACCACATAGGTATCCCAAAGTTGAATTTGCATCAGTGTCACATGCTATGATTAGGGACCTATCAGAACTCCTAACCGATATGAACTTCAGAAACTACATCTGGTCTGACCGAAATTCTCTAAAGCTTTGCGTCGCAGGCAACACAATGCTCCATAAATGGGTAGCAGAAGTTCAACCTAAAAACTCGAAACATTTAAATAAATACCAGCTATTCCGCAAACAAGGGTTTGTACCCTCAAATGCCGCGGTCGCATAATCTGGTATTGCGCAAACTCAAAGTAACAATCTGAGGCGTATGATTGCTAAGAACAGAAGTTCTTATGAACCTACCAGTACCGCAGATATCTTGTGTCCTCTGGACATCTGAGTTCAAATCTCAGCCGCGGCGTTTTTCTTTCAACCAAACCTTTAAATACCCTCTCGCTAAGTAATGGTCGATGAGAAAAGTATACCTGCTCTTCTTGTTGTTATGCATACCTACCGTTCTGGCAGATTCATGGCCTTATACCAGCGAATCAGTGGACCTTACTCTGAAGATCAGCTCTCATCTTGACCTCGTGCCAAAAAGCAATGCTGCAACCATCAAAGATCTCACCATTAATCTCACTTTGGTTCCGGTAGAATACCGCCAACAGCACATCACTTCAAAAACTTCCTCTCCACAAGCTGTTCTCTACCCAACCTATGCGCTGTTTAGCTGGGCTGATCCTGATGCAGGCACATTAGAATTCAGCCTCGATTCAGATATAACTCTCTCAGGAGAGCCCATCAGAATCTCAAAAAAAATAAAATTTCCATTTGAAGCACCTCCCGAAGTTGAAAAGTTTACCCAACCTTCTACCACTATAGATTCTGATAACCCTGCTATATTTGCTTTGGCAAACAACCTGGCAGAGGGTGAAGATGACCTCAATATAGTCGTGTTTAAGTTAGCCCAATGGACCAAGAACAACATAAAATATGACCTCAGTACCTTGACTGCAGAAGTGACGCAGAAATCATCATGGGTGTTGCAGACAAGACAAGGCGTCTGTGACGAGCTTACTAACTTGTTCATAGCCCTGAATCGGGCATTGGGGATTCCCGCCAAATTTGTTTCAGGAGTTGCCTACACTGAATCAAAGCTTTTCTCAGAGAATTGGGGAGCGCATGGATGGGCAGAGGTATACTTTCCTGGCTATGGCTGGATTCCCTATGATGTTACGTACGGGCAATTTGCATACATTGATCCAACCCACATTAAGCTTAAGGAAGGGATGGATGCAGAAGAGGCCTCTACCCGATACCAATGGCTGGGCAAAGATATGGATATTCTGACGTACCCATTGAAATTTGATGTTTTAGTAAAGGAATATTCAGGCACTCTTCCTAAAAACCAAGAGGTGATTGTGGAACCTATCAAGACAAAAATCGCCTTTGGTTCCTATAATCTCATAGAGGCAATAGTCAGGAATCTCCAGCCTTATTATGTTGCTGATGAGCTCTACCTGTCAAAACCTCCTGAGCTTTCCATCATTGGTGAAGAGCGGCAGCAGGTGATGCTTAAGCCTCATGAAGACAAGAAAATCTTCTGGATCGTAAAGGTGGATGACAATCTCCAGAAAAACTACCTCTATACCTTCCCGGTTGTTATCTATTCCGCAGATAATTCATCCACTATTGCGTCCTTCACGTCATCACAAAAAGACTATTTTTACACATTGTCCGAGATTCAGGCATTGCAGGATGCTCGGGAAGATAAGGAAGAACCGACAGCAGCCACGAATGTAGCGATGGTATGTGAAGTGTCGCCCTCTTCTTTATATCAGAATGAGCAGGCTGTGATTACCTGCAGTATGAGAAATTCTGGAAATTCTCTGCTTAAGGATATCGATGTGTGCATAGAAAAAGATTGCCAAAAGGCAACGCTGGGTATCGGCCAGCAATCAGAGCTGGCCTTTGAATTTACTCCTATAAAAATAGGTGAGCAAGACCTGCTTGCAGAGGTATATGGAGAGGAGAAGTTAGCCTCCCAATTCATCCGGGTTGATGTGTCAGATTTGCCAACGATTGTCATTTCGAATGTCAGCCTCCCCGACTCAGTAGAGTTTGATGATGAATACACTCTTTCATTTATCCTGAGGAAAGAATCGGTATCCTCACCTAATGATGTTACCATAACCATTGATGAGGAAGGCCTTACCAAGACCTGGACACTGGACCAGTTGAATACTGACAAGAGCTTTGAGATAACACTGCAAGGCAGGGATCTGAGCATCGGCATCAATCAACTGTCAATCAAGGCTGCATATTTTGATGAGAACAACAGGCCGTATGCAGTGGAACAAATACAAACCATTACGCTCAACAAAGTATCAGCCGGCCAAAGAATCCAGATATTCTTTAATGACATTCTAAAAGCAATCTTAAGGTTTTTTAGATAGAATCATCTTTGTCCCAAGTGAAGGTTAGCAGCCTAAAGTCAAACCTAATCGAATCAAATAGCGAACTGACAAGAGGGTTGCCTCATCCGGAGAATGTCGGTTTTCTACGATGGATGCATAAGGTTTGAAGCTGCTAACCCGAGCGAAGCGAGATTCGGGACAGAGCCGGCATCATCAAAAGATTTTTATACTCGCCTCAAAAATGTATTAGCATGGCAGACAAGATCGAAAAGCTGGTTCCAGACACTTCTGTCCTGATTGAGGGCATTGTCTCATCAAAAATCAGGAAAAAAGAATTGCAGGTTTCCCAAGTGATAATTCATGAAGCAGTGCTGGCCGAACTTGAGCACCAAGCAAATGAAAACAAAGCAATTGGCTATCTGGGGCTTGATGAGATCCAGCGCATTAAGGAGTTGGCCAAGGATTTTGAGCTTAAATTTGCAGGTCAGAGGCCGAGACCCTCAGAAATAAAGTATGCCTCTCTGGGAGAGATTGATTCTATGATACGGCAGTTGGCCTATGATGAGTCTGCCACTTTGATGACCTCTGATAAAGTCCAGAAGAAAGTTGCGGATGCCAGAGGCGTCTCAGTAATTTACATTGAACCTAAGTCAATTACCAAGAAAATAGCCCTAGATAAATTCTTTGATGAGACTACCATGTCGGTTCATCTGAGGGAGAATGTAGTGCCGTACGCAAAAAGAGGCATGCCAGGCAACTGGAGTTTTGATGCTTTGCGGAACACTGTTCTCAAGCAGGAAGAAATACAAGACATCTCCAGGGAAATAATTGAGAATACAAAGCTGAGGAAGGATGGCTTCATAGAGATCGAACGTCCCGGCAGCACCATCATCCAATTAGGATCATATAGGATAGTAATCACTAAGCCGCCATTTGCCGATGGCTGGGAGATTACTGCAGTAAGGCCGGTACGGAGCCTGACGCTTGCTGACTATAAATTGAGTGAGAAGCTTCTGAAGCGCATAGCTGACCAGGCTGAAGGGATTCTCATTGCAGGAGCGCCCGGACATGGAAAATCAACTTTTGCGCAGGCATTGGCAGTGTTCTATGCCTTGAAGAATAAGATTGTCAAGACCGTGGAAGCCCCCCGGGATTTAGTTCTTCCTGATGAAATAACCCAGTATTCAATATCCCATGGTGATGTGCAGGAAATCCATGACATACTCCTATTATCCAGACCAGACTATACCATTTTCGATGAGATGCGAAACACCGACGACTTCAAGTTATTTGCTGATTTGCGCCTGGCAGGCGTTGGCATGGTGGGTGTTGTGCATGGAACAAATCCTGTTGATGCCATCCAGCGCTTCATCGGAAGAGTAGAGATGGGCATCATCCCACAAATAGTCGATACCGTAGTATTCATCAAGGATGGCTTTGTAAACAAGGTATTAGGCTTGAGGATGACAGTTAAAGTTCCATCTGGAATGACTGAAGCAGACCTCGCCAGGCCTGTTGTTATCATAACTGATTTTGAAACAGAGAAGCTTCTCTATGAAATATACACTTATGGTGAGCAGACTGTAGTGGTCCCTGTGCAGGAAGATGTTGCAAAGTCTGGCATCCATCGCTTGGCAGAAGACAGCATAGTAAGGGAATTCATGAATTACACCTCAAAAGCAGTTGTGCAGTGTGTTTCAGACAATAAATGCATAGTGAAGGTTCCGGAACGTGATATCGCGCGGATCATCGGTAAAGAAGGCAAGACGATTGAGCAGATAGAGAAAAGGATTGGCATGAGCATCGATGTGCAGGAACTGGATGAGCAGTCTGTTCAAGTAAAAAAAAACTCTTCTGAAGCCAGCTTCAGCACAACCAACAAGAAGAATTCCTTATTGTTCGATCTGGGCATCAAGATGCAGCATAAGGATGTGGATATTTATATCGGAGATGATTTTCTGCTCACTGCTAAAGCTGGTGCTACCGGTTCCATAAAGATAAAGAAAAACAATCCTATCGGCAAGCAATTGCTGAATGCAATTCATGTAGGGAAGAGCATAAAACTCAAGGTTTAGAACTTTACATCAGTTCCATTACACGCAGGACATTCTTGTGCAACAATGACCTCCAAATTTCGTGCTTTCTCCAGTCTTCCCTCTATCTGTTGCACCTGTGGATGCTGTGGATCAGAAACGCGGTACATTTTTCTGTCCTGATAGTCAGCCCAGTATACTGGTTGGTCATGGTTTTTGCATACTCTAAGCTGGCTTGCTCCAAATCCCGGATCAATGTCGTCAACAATGAGTGTAAACGATTCTATTATAGAAAAAGACTGGCCATCAATCTCTCGGTCAACAGCATCGATCAATGAGAGGCCACTACTAACACCTTCTTTCACATCCTCTGGCAGAGCTTCATCAAGATCACGATCTTGGAATTCGTGTCTGACTGCCCTGAGGAATGCACCATACAGTGCTATCCGGTGTACTTGAGTAGAGTTAAAACTTTTTCGGGATGTTGCAGCATCAAAAATACCATACTTTTCATGCCCTAAATGCAGCCACTGTTTTCCTGCATTAGTTGGAAGTGTGTGGTTCTTCATAAAACCAGAATAAGGGACTATACCTCTTCCCAAAAATGTATCTGCAACTGTAGGGTGTCTTCGAATATACCACAAGAAAGGCTCGACTTGAGCAAGGGGTATACCATTGATGTAGGAATTTCCCTTACTTCCATTAAATACTTGAGCCTGGTAAGATACCTTATGTAAATCTATATGAGGCTCAAACTCTAGAACGTCTTTCATAGCGAACTGTTGTCTGCCCGCAATCACAACGCTTGTTGGAATGCGGACATGCACTGCAACACCATCAGCATATCTTGCTTCTGCTACAGTGTGCTGACCCCATAAATCATAATTCATTCTTTTTCACCATTCATGGAACTCTAAATCAACTTATATACTTAACTACCTATTTATGGTATAAACATACCTAAAAAATAGAAAATATTATATATAGTTACCAATTAATGCTATTTACCCATGTTTATATATAACTTATATAAGAAAAAGGTGGTATAAAATGATTGAGTTGGACCAACAGGAAGAGAAGATTGTTAGAGAACTGATAAGAAACCCTAGAATTTCTGACAACCAGATATCAAAAAGAACAAGGATTCCAGTGATGACTGTAAACAGAAAAAGAAAAAATCTTGAAAATAAGAATTTGCTGACTTATTATACTAATCTCGATTCAGGCGAAACCGGAACTGGTATGTTCAACGCAAAGCAATTGTACATCATCAAGTTTAAGATAGGAATTACGCATGAGCAATACTTCAAAAATGTGACCCTCGATTCCAAGTTTAGAGGTTTCAAAGCTACGTATGTGAGCCTTTCCTATTTAGGTGAGAAAGATGGGCATCTTGCACTCATAATGATTGTGGATGCGAGATCAGAATCAAAGCTAGTAGACGAATTCAATGGAAAACTCATCCCTTATTTTAAGGAACGGCTGGGAGAAGACTGCATCAGGCAGGTCATAACAGCAAAGATCACGCAAACAGTCAGGACGCAGCATAATTATCTGCCGAAATTCAACATGGAAAAAGGAAGGATTAGGGATGACTGGCTTGATGACTGGATATTTGTGGGAAAGGAAATCGAAAAAGCATAGTCACTGAGACAGGATCTTTTGGATCTGTGCATAAACCTCTGGATAAATATCTATGTTCAGCAGGTCAGTATGCATGTTTTTCTTGAAGAAATCAGTGCAGCTGCCATTTATTGTATAGGCTTCAGCATAAGGCAGAAGCGAATTCTCAAATATGACAACACCATCGCCATCCTTTCCTGCGGTGTCACATCCTTTTCCTGAGATAGTGTAGTATTTTACTTCTTTCGGTTCGTATAGCGGAGAATTCAACTTTCTCATGAAGATGCTCCTGTTATAGAGGTCCTGGCACTCTCTGGCTTCTCCGAGCAGATTGCAGTAATTGAATACTGAATCATCGATACCCTTATTAGGGACTGAAATAAGTATGACTTTGTTGACAGAATCTTCTCCAAATATTTGGATGTACCTTCGCGCAACAAGGCCGCCCATGGAATGCGCAATTATGTTGACTTTGGGCTTGCCTGTTCTGTATTGGAGAAGCTTTACAATGTCATTAAGCCGTATGGCATATGTATCTATGTTGTCCTTGCTCCGGGTGATATAGATGTAGCCACCTACTGAATAAAAGTAGTCATAATAATAGCTGGCCTTGACTACAACTGGATTATGTGCCAGGCCCCAGTCTCCTTTTTTGTAGTTGCTTTCATTGAAATCAAATAAAATAGTTCCGGCATTGAGGTACCCATCCTCCTGCATCTGGTACTGGATTTTGCTGAAGCCTTCCAAGATTGGTTCAGGGGAGGTCTCTCTTATAAGTGAATGCCCATGGATCAGCACAACCGGGTACAGACTCTCATTCTCCTGGCAATCAGTGCAGCATGCAGCACATTGTCCATACACACAACACAATGGTTCATTGCTGGTGAGTTCATTTTGGATTACTGGCTCAAAACTTCTGTTGATACTGGCTTGTTGCAGGTATGGTATCTCTAAGGTAATCTCTTTGGGAGTACAAAATGTTTTGACAAACGCCTCAGATTCAAGAGAAGGAAGGATGCGTGCTGTTCCGTTCTCGACTATATAATAAGATTCATTGGAAGTGAAATTGACCTGTACTGGATAGGTTGTGGCATTAAACTCCTGTAATATTCTCTTGAGGCTAGCACACGCCTCATCAGGAATAATGGTGCAAGTAGTCACCATACATTTCTTATTATTCTCTAACAAGGTTAGGTTCATCCCATACAGCAAAGTAGCCTTTTGTTCTGAATATAAGGTTGTATTAAATGAGTGAATGCTTTGATTTAAAGCTTGCAAATCTGCTTCCAGAGAGATGAGGCTTTCGTAGCCCTGCAGTGTAACATTTTCATCAATGCCTTTGAATATAGCAATTGATTGATTGAACAATCGGGAAACATTTCCCCCAGTTATCCATGGCTCTCCACTGGCAACAGCCCCTATAAATTTGTCCCGGATCAGGTTAAATTGAAAGGCCAGCTCATTTTGTTTAGCGATAGACTGGGTTACAACAACATAGAACAAGTTTACCCTGTCGGCAAGCGGTACAACCAGGAAACTTTTTTGGTACTGTTGGATTGAATAATATGATTCTTGGGACCACAACCCTGCTATATTCTCTGCCATCACCAACAACTCGTGCAGGCTTTGTGACATGTTGGTATATTCTTCTCGGAATGATACAGCTGAACGATTATCGAGGATATTGATGCTTTGGAGATCTGCGCTCATATTGTTTATGAGCATAAACTGATTGGTTAGATTCTTAGCTAATTCAGCCTTAAGCGCAGCTTCTGCAGGTGTAAGCTGATAGTTGAGCGTGATAAACGATGACTTCTGCCGGGGAGTGCTCCTGCATACAACCGAAGGGACATTCTTACAAACTACATCAAAATTGTATATCTTTTGGCCGCTCCCCTTGCGATACGGTTCAAGCACATAGGAAGCGCTATGGGACCGGCCGTCTTGCAGAAGCACAGTCCCGTTGCCTACCATAACATCCTGGCTGCGGTCAAGTAATGCATAGGAGCACTCTGCTGCACAAAGAACATCAGTATCGATAGAGAATGCAAATGTTACTTCTTGTGTTTCATTATTCGATATGGTGTATGTTCTGTCTGATGGTTTTAACTCTATAAGAAGGTCAGTTCCGAGGAAAAATCTGATCCGTATTCCAGCATAAAAAAAGAGCAGGCTGAGCAATAGCACAACCAAAATGCTCACAACCAGTACTTTCTTCCAATTGCTCTTAAGGAAGTTGGATAGCCTGTATGCCAGGCTTTTCTTCTTTTTTCTTTTCATATGTCTTTAAAATAGGTGCTCCTTAAAAAAATTTGCGATGGGGTTGGGGAGATTTGAACTCCCGGCCACGTGGCCCCGAACCACGTATCATAATCCAAGCTAGACCACAACCCCTTCATTATGCAGACACGAGATTTAGTTAATAAAGATATCTGAGAAAATAACTCCTGGCAGGTTCCCACAGACTAAGAAGCCAGTCGACACCTTCGTGGATTTTGCTTCGTTCAAGCCCACTTAGTCGGTGGTACGCAGTTCGGCTTTTTTCCAGGATTTGAACCCCGGTGTCGAACTCATGTTTACCACCTCATTTTGTTTTTATTTTTTCTTCCTGCTCTCCAGGATAACACTCTTCATTAAAACATTCATCACACATATAAGCATGCCAATCTTTGTTATGGGCCGAAATCTTTTTTCCGCATTTCTTACATTCATAATTCATATCTTCGTCATGCTTTTTGTGAAATGTTTTCATTCTTTCTTTAATATCAATTGGACCTAATGTTTCCATAAATCCGCCTTCTGCCCAAAGACTTTCTTCTCTCATTTTGGGGTTTTCCTCCTTCTTAATCATCTTTGTGATTTCTTCCGGAGTCATATTTTCAAAAGTTTTCTGAGTATGTTTCATTTCTTCTTCAAACATGTTATTTGAAATCTCCGTTCCAGCTAAAAAACTAATGAAACATGCCTCCTTTTTGGTCGCTTCTTTCAAATCCTTCTTTAGTTTTGGCCAGAGCTCCCTATCAAAAAACTCCCTCAAATCTTCTATCTCCTCCTCATTAATACCCTCTTCTACTCCTTCATCTAGGTCTACTGTCTTAGAAGGGCCTACACCATAGATTTCCTTGTACATCTCAGCAGGAGTTTTTCCGATATCAGACTGTTTCCTCACATTATTATACCAATGAAAGAACTCTTCCAACATTTTTTTGCTTTCTTCTTTGTCTTTGGGCTCTGGCTTATCTTTATAAAATTCATCAAAAGCTTGCTTGTATTCCTTAACTGCTTGGCTTTTTTCTTCCATAGTTTAAAACCTTGCATTTATTTCTGTTTTGACAGGATGTACTCTTCAATCAATTCCCTAAATTCTGTTGCTTTTATGGTGCTGTTCTGAGCTTCAGACAATTTTGCTGTCCTGTTCATTTGGTAAGTAAAAGCATTTCTTTCATCTTTTTGTTCTTTCAAGTCTTTAGCGCCTTTCTCTATTCTATGCAATTCAAGAGTTTCATCTTGTAATTCTTTGAATATTGCCAATGCTTTTGACATTCTACTCGTTGTTATCTCTGTAGGCTTTTTCTGTTCTAGTTCAGATCCTTTTATTATATAGTAATAGATAAAAGCAAGATACATTGTTTTGTGGGTGTCTTTTGCTCCTTTCGGAAGCTTTTTTCCATCCAATCCTAATAAATATTCAACCCCAAAAAACATTGAGTAATAACTTGCAGCAATAATCCATATAGTAACTGTGTCATTACCTTCAAGCTCTCCTGTTTGCTCGACCTTGTCTAAAAGATACAATGCTAAATTCAAAGAGTCTTGCGCCTTTTTCTTTGTATGGTTCAAAAAAGCAGGGTGTGGAGTATCCCACCTACGCTTGTTATCCCACTCTGTAAAGAGCTTCTTTGCTTCTTCAATATCCTCTTTTTGTAGCATGTCCCCTTACCATAGCATAATAAGGCTCTGTCCCAAAAAGCACAATTCCTTGCTCAAAAGCCTCTCTGCCAACCGTGTATTTCTGGTTTAACATATCCACAAAATCATCTGTGGTAACTATGTTAAAATCATTTTTTAATGTTGATAACCTCAAAGCTTTATTAATTTTTTCTTTGTAAAATTCAATATCTTTTCTGTTAGAGACGATAAAAAGAAGATCAACATCCGAGTCTTTTTTTTCTTTTTTATCGAACTCTTTTGAGTTTGATAAACTTACAAGGCTTTGCCTTGGAATTTCTTTAGCGTAAGAGCCAAATAAAAGTAAAATATATAGCTTTCCGGATAACGCGTCTTCAATATCTTTTGTTAGAATAGCGACGGGGGGATATTTCTTCATTAATGTATCTTTCTCAGACAATATAGCAGAACTTAAATCCCCGATTTTTGCATTTTCAAAATCTACGGAGATAAGGTTGGTATTTCCTTTTTTTTCTAGTTTTATCAGTCTTCTTCCCAATAAAAGAGGGATTATTTTATGCACAGTTACATACATTAATTTTGTATCTAATGCAATCTGATGCACGCTTTTGCTTATCAGTGGCTGCCTTAATAAATTCCCCACTATCTTGTTTTCCGTATCTTTATAGGCTTTCATGCTATATAGTTAATATATAATATTATATATTTAGTATATAAAACTTTCGTTGAAAATACGCTACGCTTCATATTTTCAACTCAGAAAATAAAAATTCGTACCGAATGGAAAGTGTAGCGGATCTAGCATGAATAGTTTTATATTTTGGTCTTATCTAAGAGATTGACTTCATAACCGAGGAACCAATTGCCTAAATAGCCCCGGGCGGATTCGAACCGCCGTCTCCGGCTCCAAAAGCCAGAATGATTGACCGCTACACCACGGGGCTCTGTTCTGTTATTAACTCCACCCTGTTTAAAAAATTATCGCTACATTTAAAAATAGCAAGAGACTAAAGCATGGCTATGCCATTCCAGAAACCGAAAGGAACGCAGGATTTCTATCCTGAAGATCTCCAAATACGGGAAAAAATATTCAATATACTTAGAAAGACCGCTATCAATTATAACTTTAAGGAGGTGGAAAGCCCTGCCTTTGAGAATCTTGACCTCTTAACCAAGAAGGAGGGTGAAGAGATCACCTCCCAGATCTTTAATCTTGAAAAGAAAGGCGACGAGAGTTTTGGATTAAGATTTGATCTCACGGTTCCAGCAGCAAGGATGTTCATAGAAAAACAGAAGGAATTGCCGAAGCCAGTGAAATGGTTCTATATTTCTCGCATGTGGAGATACGAAAAGCCCCAGGCAGGAAGATTGAGGGAATTCTACCAGACAAGCTGCGAAATTTTCGGCAGCAGCAAACCAGAAGCAGACGCCGAGATCATCAACCTGGCAACTGGCTGTTTAATCTCATTAGGATTGGCAAAAAAAGACTTCATAGTTAAGCTCAATAACAGAAAATTGCTGGAAGGACTGCTGCTGGATATAGTTAGTAAAGATAAAATTCCCGAAGTAATGCGGCTGATAGACAAAAGATCAAAATTATCCCCGGAAGCGTTTGATAGCGAGCTTAAAAAAACTAACCTTGATCCCAAGAAGATCAACAATCTTCTCACACTGGAACTGGACGAAATCAAACCAAAGAATAAACTGGCAGAGGAAGGATTAGGAGAACTGAAATCTGTCATGCGCTTGACATCTCCAGAATGTACCCGGTTTGATCTGTCAACAGCGCGAGGTTTGGCTTATTACTCCGGGACTGTTTTTGAGATATTTGATGCAAAAAGCAATTTTAGGGCGCTTGCAGGCGGCGGAAGATATGACCAGCTGATAGAATTATTAGGGGGACAGCCAACACCTGCCACTGGATTTGCTATGGGATATGCAACCTTGAACTTATTCCTTCAGGAAAAAGGCTTGCTGCCTCAAATTAGCATGGAACCCGAGTTCTATATTGGCGTTGTGGATGAGCAGTCAATCGAAAAAGCCATAGCAATAGCCAATAAATTAAGAATTAATTCTGTTGTTGAAATGGACCTTATGCAAAGGAACATTGGAAATCAGCTGAAATATGCTAATGCAATCAAGGCTAAGAAAGTTATAGTAGTAGGCCCCGATGAGATCAAGTCAGGAAATATAACCATCAAAGATATGAAGACCGGCAAAGAAGTAAAGAAGCGAATCTCCGATCTTTAGACTTCAATCTGTTTTTCCTTTATGGTATTCAGGATCAATCGGGTATTAGTCCGTTCAACAAAATCATAGGTCTGGATTTTCTTCAAAAAAGCATCCATCTGCCTTCTGCCAGGAAATCTGGCTAAAATAGCAGCATCAAACTCTCCGGTGATATCATAGACTGCAAAAACATTGGGGTGATGATCTATCTCCTTTTCCACATGGAATAGCTTCCCTTTGGATATCCTTATCTCAATCAAAACTTCGACATCAAAACCTAATTTTTCATAATCAAGAATTGTTGAATATTTCTTGATTATTCCCTCTTTCTCTAATCGGTTAACACGGTTCATGACCGTGGCAACCGAAACATCCGCTATTTTTGCAATCTCACGTAACGAAAGCTTGCTATTTCTAAGCAGGGCATTGAGTATCCTCTTGTCTTTATCGTCGACCTTCATTTTTACAAATGTTTACTTTATACTTATAAAAGTACAATAATACTGATGAATATTTAAATTTTACTAAAAAATAAGAACAATTGTTTAGTAATATAGAAGAAAACTATATAAAAGTGCTATTTTTCTTTCTTTATTATGAAAACGAAATTATCAATCTTATTTTTTTGCATTGTGTCTTTAATGCCAACCGTGGCTGCGGAAACGGAAATAAGCGCAGGTGATACTGCATGGGTATTACTCTCAGCTGCCTTGGTTATGATGATGACTCCTGCATTAGGTTTTTTTTATGGGGGCATGGTACGGAAAAAAAATGTGCTTGCCATTTTAACTCAGAGTTTTATCATTATTGCCCTCGTTAGCATTATATGGGTACTGATTGGTTACACCTTAGCCTTCGGCCCAGATAATGGGTCTGGTTTTCTTGGAAATCTTGCCCATGTTGGCCTTAGAGGTGTTGGAATGGAAGCTGATCCGAATTATAGTTCAACCATTCCTGCGCTGGCATTTATGATATTTCAGGCAATGTTTGCAATCATCACACCAGCTTTGATTATAGGTGCTTTTGCAGACAGAATGAAGTTTGCTGCATTCATACTGTTTATCATAGCGTGGTCAATATTTGTGTATGCTCCGGTAGCACACTGGGTGTGGGGTGTAGGTGGGTGGATTCGCAGTTTAGGTATGTTGGATTTTGCGGGTGGAACTGTGGTCCACATTACTGCCGGCGTTTCAGCTCTCGCAGTAGCATTGTTGATCGGCAAGCGAGTTGAATTGAATGCAGGCAGTGAAATAAGGCCGCACGACATCACCATGACCATTTTTGGAGCAGCGTTCCTATGGTTTGGCTGGTTTGGTTTTAACGCAGGCTCTGCGTTAGGAGCGAATGGGTTGGCGGCACAAGCCTTCGTTGTTACTAACACAGCAGCAGCAGCAGCCGCTTTGTCGTGGATGGCAGTAAGTTGGATTCACAATAAAAAACCAAGCAGTATGGGTATAGTTACTGGCGCTGTGTGTGGTTTGGTTGCGATAACACCTGCTTCAGGCTACGTAAGTGTGGCCTCCTCAATAATCATTGGGGTAATTGCAGGTATAGCATGTTATACTGCAGTTGTTTTTATTAAGACAAGGACGAAACTCGATGACGCATTAGATGTGTTTGCCTGCCATGGCATTGGCGGCATTACCGGAGCGATCTTGACCGGAGTATTTGCTGAGATAGCAATTAATGCCGCAGGGGGCAACGGTCTAATAGCTGGAAATCCAATGTTGGTCATCATCCAACTGATCGCAGTTATTGCGACAGCAGCTTATGCATTCTTAGCAACTATAATCATATTTAAGGCCATTGACTTTGTTATTAAATTGCGTGTAACAAAGAAAGAGGAAGTGCTCGGTTTAGACTTAACACAGCATGGAGAAGAGGCTTATCCCGATATTGATATCCCTTCTTAAGAGGAGAAAATGAAACTGATTATTGCCTATGTCAAGCCAGAACGTTTCAGGGAAGTAAAGAAAGAGTTATTCAAATCAGATATATCCCGGATGTCAGTGAGTAGGGTCAGAGGTTGCGGCGAGCAAAAAGGATTTATTGAAGTGCTTCGTGCAACAACTGACGAAGTTACCTTGATGCCTAAAATACGAGTCGAGATAGCAGTAAATGAAGATTTTGTCGAACCAACTATCAATGCCATTATAAAAGGCGCTCGAACTAAGGAATTGGGAGATGGGAAGATTTTTGTACTGCCCCTGTCAGAATGCATTAGGATTCGGACCGGAATCCGTGGACCAGATGCTATAGGTGGTATGAGTCAATTCATTTCTGAAAAAAGGAAGAAAGAGCTACAGCAAGGAATAGGAAAAAAATAGTTTTGTTTACACTTAATCAAATAAAAAAATCAAGGGTGGCAAAAGCACAGAGCTCTCGCAGTCGAATAAAATTAGTAAGGTGGTGATTTAGATGGATGCAAAACAGGTATTGGAAAAATCAAAACAAGACAATGTTAAATTTGTGCAGCTGCAGTTTACCGACATACACGGTTCGATAAAATCTGTCACGATTCCGGTTGAGAAGCTGCCCGAGTCATTGGATAAAGGTACATGGTTCGACGGAAGCTCCATTGAAGGGTTTACACGGATTGCAGAGTCAGACATGTTTCTGAAGCCAGATCCGGAGACGTATGCGGTTCTTCCTTGGGAGACCGGGGAACAGTCCACAGCCCGGCTGATCTGTGATGTGTATATGCCCGATGGGGAACCATTTGAGGGTGATCCCCGTTTCATACTAAAGAAAGTGATGAAAGAAGCTGAGAATGCAGGTTATGAGTATAATGTGGGCCCCGAACTGGAATTCTTCTTGTTCAAGCCACGGGAAAATGGAGCTTTGGTCCCGGTAACCCATGACAAAGCAGGATACTTTGATTTCTCACCAATGGATTTGGCAGTTGAAGTCAGGAATGATATCATCAAGGCAATTGAAACCATGGGCCTGGAAGTTGAGATGTCCCACCATGAGGTTGCGCCTGGTCAGCATGAGATCGATTTCAAATATGGCAACGCATTGATACAGGCTGATAGGGCACTGACATTCAAGCATGTGGTGAAGAGCATTTCGCAAAAACATGGATTATATGCAACATTCATGCCCAAACCCATTTATGGAGAGAACGGTTCCGGTATGCACGTCCACCAGAGCCTGTTTGACAAGAATGGTCAGAATGCTTTCTACGATGCAAATGACAAATACAAGTTAACATCATTGGCGAAAAGCTTCATTGCCGGCCAATTGCACCATGTCAAATCAATGGCTGCGGTTGTGGCTCCAACAGTCAACTCTTACAAACGCCTTGTTCCCGGGTATGAGGCTCCGGTTTACATCTGCTGGGCGCAAAGGAACAGATCAGCGCTGATAAGGATCCCGCGCTACAGTCCAGGCAGAGAAAAGGCAACCCGTTGCGAATTGAGATGCCCTGATCCAAGCAGCAATCCTTACTTAACCTTTGCGGTTATGTTAAAGGCGGGACTTGACGGCATAAAGCACAAGATGGTGCCGCCCGCGCCTGTTGAAGAGGATGTGTATGAATTTGATGATGTAAAGCTGGCAAGCTACAAGATAGACACCCTGCCTTCTTCTTTAGGGGAGGCTATCCTTGAGCTTAAGAAGGATCCGGTCATCCAGGAAGCGTTGGGCAAACACACCTATCCGATTTATGTGGCAGCTAAAAAGGCAGAATTTGATGAATTCAGGTTGCAGGTGACTGCGTGGGAACTCGAAAAGTACTTTGAAACCACATAATTTTTTTCTTTTTTGACCTAGTTATATGTAGCAATTCCCATTAGCTACAGAAACCTTTAAATGATGCAATTTTTTTCTCATGGGTATGGTTAAGCTGGTTATTATTGGTCTAGGTACTGCAGGATTTGCCGCAGCTTTGGCAGCGAAGAAACAAGATAGATCCGCAGAGATAACCATCATTGATAAGAAGGACTTCGATTTATTGCATGTATGCGGCCTTCCGTACGTTCTTGAGAGAAAACTTCATAGCTTTGCAGGATTGAAACATGACATCAATGCAGGTATGATGGGCATTAAGGTGATAGGCAGCTGTATAGCAAAAAAAATTATACATGAGGAGAAGCAAGTGTATTATGAGAACATCCAGACAAAGGAGATTTCCTCAATCCCCTATAATACGGTTATTATTGCAGTAGGCTCTTACGCATTTATACCTCCTTTACCCGGTGTGGAGAACAACCCCCATATCTTTACTGTTGATACATTGGAGAATTCTGAAAAGCTCGATAAGGCAGTGCAGGAAGCAAAGTCTGCTGCTATTATCGGTGCAGGCGCAATTGGGGTCGAGATCGCATATGCTCTGAGAAACAGAGGTCTCAATGTTTGCCTCATCGAGATGATTCCTGCAGTGTATCCTCGATCATTAGACCCTGATATGTCTCAGAAAGTCGAATCCTTCCTTAAAGATAAAGGAATCAGCCTTTTGCTTGGAAAGAAATTGGAAAAAATAGAGGGTTCAACAATTTTCATAGAAACTGAAAAGATTAAAGCAGACATCATAGTGATGGCAACAGGAGTAAGGCCATGCATAAAGCTGGCAGGCGATTCAGGCTTGGCTACAGATAAAGGAGGAATCATCGTGAATGATAAGCTTCAAACCTCTGTTCCCGAAGTGTATGCAGCAGGAGACTCCATTACTCTCCCCAGCCTTATTACAAAAAAACAAATGCCTTCCTTGTTAGCGACAACAGCCTATAAGCAGGGTACTGTAGCAGGCACAAACGCAGCTGGAGGAAATGCTTCTATTAAGGGGACCCTGGGCACATTTGTATCTGTTGCTGGTGACATGGAAGTGGCGTCAACTGGCTTCAACACACACGCAGCAGCTCAAAATAATTTTGAGATTGTTATTGGAAAGGCCACAGGGAGCACCCTTCCAGAATATATGCCAGATGGCAAAGAAATTACCGTTAAGATAATTGCCGATAAAAAAACAGGAAAGATTTTGGGAGCCCAGGCAATCGGCCAGGGTGCTGCAGCCAGAATTAATGTGGTGTCTACTGCCATGCTCGCAGGCATGACCCTAAATGAACTATCTAATGTGGAACTGGCCTATTGCCCGCCCATATCCCAGACCTATGATGTCCTTTTAAGTGCAGTAGACATAGCAATACGAAAATTATAGTAGGTCAAACAACAATATTTTTAAAAGCTCTCCTTTTCCTCCTCTCTATGAAACCAGACTGGCTTAAAGTGAAGATTCCTTTGGGGGGATCGTATGTAAAGCTTAAATCCTTAGTAACTGGTTCAACTCACACAATCTGCGAAGAGGCCAAGTGCCCTAATCTGGCAGAATGCTGGGGCAGAGGTACAGCCACATTTCTGATATTGGGAGATTATTGCACTAGGAATTGCCCTTATTGCGATGTCAAGCATGGCATCCCATTGAAAGTAGACCCTCATGAACCAGAAAAGGTAGCAAACATCATAAAAGAGATGGGGATTAGATACGCTGTTATAACCTCTGTTACCAGGGATGACCTCCAAGATGGAGGTGCCCGTATGTTCAAGAAAACAATAACTGCCATAAAAAAGATTGCGCAGGCAAAGGTTGAGGTCCTCACTCCAGATTTTAGAGGTAACATAGACAGCATTAAATCTATTTTAGCAGCTGAACCAGATGTTTTTGCCCACAATATCGAGACTGTCGAAAGATTATTCCCGACCATGCGTCCAGGGTATACCTATAATCAATCCCTTCAGTTCCTGAAGAATATAAAAGAGATGAATCCCAAACAGGCAACCAAATCAAGCATCATGCTCGGCCTCGGTGAAATTGACAAAGAAGTCATCAAGACCATGCGGGCATTGAGGTTCGCTAAAGTGGATATCCTGACTTTAGGGCAATATCTGCAGCCATCAAAAGATCATACACCTGTCTTAAAATATTACACTCCTGAAGAATTCAGCGAATTCAAGAGGATTGGCTATGAGCTGGGATTTTCCCATGTCGAATCAGGGCCATTGGTCCGGTCTTCATATCATGCTGAGGATGCAGTCCATGAAAGTTAGGTTGTTAGATACTGGCATTCACGATGCTTTTATGAATATGGCAATTGATGAAGCCCTTTTATCTTCTAGCATGCCTGTCCTTAGGTTCTATGCATGGAAGCCGGCTGCTTTAAGCATTGGATACTTCCAGTCAAAGGAACAGTTCAATTTTGATGCTCTCAGAAGCAACAATATAGATTTTGTGAGAAGGGTAACTGGCGGAAATGCAGTCCTGCATGATGTTGAAATAACGTATTCTTTCATCATTGATGAATCCCAGATGCCTGCCTCCATTGTCGAATCCTACAAAGTTATCAGCAAGGGCTTGTTGCAGGGCCTCAAGAATCTTGGGTTAGACCCCCGCATGAATGAGGAAGTTACTAAGGGGCATAAGTCCGCAGTCTGCTTCCAGGAACCATCGTGGTATGAGATACTAGTAAATGGAAAAAAGATTCTGGGAAGCGCTCAAAAGCGAATTCAGGGAAAGCTGCTGCAGCATGGAGCAATCTTAATTGAGGCAGATATTGATACTTATTGTTCATTATTTAAGAACTACTCCACTCAGATGGCCAAAGAAGTCAAGAAACGCATGACTTCCATAGCAACAGAGCGGAACAAAAAAACAGATTATGCAGAAGTAAGGGATGCTATGGCTGATGGGTTCAGGACTGCATTAAATATGGATATTCAGAAAAGCTCCTTGACTGGTGATGAGATGGCAGCTGCGGAAACATTAAGCAGGAAAAAATATGGAACAGCTACCTGGAATATGAAATATTAGCTAAACATTAATAAATCTTCATACATTACTATGCTCATGAAAAAAGTGCTCTGCTTCGGTAGCTTTGATGTGCTCCATCCAGGACACATTTATTATCTGCGGGAGGCAAAGAAACTGGGAGACTACCTAGTTGTGGTGGTTGCCAGGGACCAGACCATCAGGGAGGTAAAAGGCAAACTACCTAAATACGATGAATCCCAACGTCTCCAGCAGGTGAGCGCGGTGCCTTTTGTAGACAAGGCAGTGCTTGGCTATGATGGGGACAAATACAAGATTGTTGAGGAAACAGATCCGGAAGTCATATGCCTTGGCTACGACCAAAAATCATTTACCTATAATCTGGAGGAGCAGCTGCGGCAAAGGGGCTTACATCCGCACATTTATCGCATGAAACCTTACAAAGAAGACACATACAAATCGTCTAAATTAAAATAGCTTTTTTGATCCGGAGAAAACCGCTATACTCGGTATCCATGACCTTTTCTGCTTCCACAATTTTGAGCTTCTTAGAGAACAGAGGGCATTTCAACACCAAAGATTCTGTTTCCCCTCCTTCTCCAGCAACATTGATCCTATATTTTGTATGCAGTTGCGCTAGCTCTAAGATAGCTTTTTCATCAATTTCCCTGCCGAGCCACTTTTCACTAAGTCCTGCAGCAGCTACTTTCGTAATTATGGCTGAAAATCCTTCGGTGAGAAGGGTATGCAGTTCTTGTTCTTGATCCACATGCCATAATGGAGCAAAAATCTTTAATTCTAACGAATCACATATCTTTTCAATCCGCTCCCTTTGATAGTTAGAATACAACGCCCCTGTTACAATGCCTTGGATATGGTAGGTGTTCTTTGCTTTGAGAATTGCTGCCTTAAGATCAGCAAGCTCCTTCTCCTTCTCCCCCCTCGTTTCCTGAATGACCAGTGGAACACCCATGGATTCTGCTTGCAACGGTGCGAGGTCAATAGTGGGCGTATGGAACATAAAAGAATCAGGATTGCTGCTTTTTAAAGATATCAGACAGCCGATTTCATAATTTTGCTTTACCATAATCCAGGTAGCTAATGCGCTATCTTTGCCAGTGCTCCAGAGAACACCCAACCGGTTGTTAGGTCGTTGGTAGAATCTTTGCAAGTATCTTGATTTTGAAGCATGTGCTCGATGTGCAAGCTTTTCTAAAGCTCTGTCAAATTTGCTCCCATATTGCGCTGCTTTTTTCTTGCGTTCAGCATACTCATCAGGAATGCCGCATCTCTTGGCAATTTCTCGTAATACAATCTTATTTCTATCTCCGCTGATTTTCATGTCGCCGGGTATAGACAATGCATAGGCGATAAGCTCTTTGTCAAGGAAAGGTACTCTTAATTCAATATTGTTATGCATCGTAACCACATCATCCCGGTACAAATCCCTTTCATACATCTTGAGCAATCCTGAAAGGCATTCTTTGTTGATGTCCTGGGATTTTTTGTGTCGTTCATAGCCTGCGAATATCTCTTCACTCCCCAATCCAGAAAACATGACCTTGATGCCATCTTTCTGGGCTTGTTCGCAAGCTGCATAGAAAGGAAGCGCCACTCCCACCTTAACTACATTAGAATCTTCTATCAAGGGCACGACTGTAGCAAGCAGCTGCTCTGTTTCCTTTAGGTCTAGTTTTTTTATCTTAAGATTGAATCCAAGTTCTGCAGCGACTTTTTTTGCATACACTAAATCCGGGGCATCTCCCATACCCCTTTCTTCCAGAACAGCAGTATAGCAGATAAACTCCTTCCCGAGCTTTTTGCAGAGCAATGCCAGCATTGTAGAATCAATGCCACCTGAGAATAAGATGCCTAATTTTTTGTCTGGGATTCGTTTTTTAACAGCAGCAAGCAACAATTCCTCTGTTTTTTCAATTACATTATCTGTACGCATCTTTCCTATCCTGAAAAATTCCCGTCTGATCCTGGTGAAAGAGCCTTTCTTTAGGTTATAACACACAATAGTCCGTGGATTTAGCTCCTCTATGTTTGCATATCCTATCTGCTCTAATGCCTTCCTTTCGGATGCAAAAGCAAATCCTTTCTCAAGCGAGAACCAAACAGGTTTTACTCCCACTATATCTCTTACAACATAGATTTCATCTTTGTGCCAGTACGCAAATGCATAATCTCCATCAAGGATCTTGACTGCTTCTAAGAGACCTTTGGCTTCAATCAGATCAATCAGAAGTTCAGAGTCATTCCCCGACTGCAATCCATACCTTTCCTTCAATTCCTGCCAATTATAGATCTCGCAGTTGGAAACAAGCACTCCTTTTTTCTTGATGGGTTGTGGCACTATGCTTACCACTGAATGAAGTGCGTGCGCAATTATATTATTTCCTGAAATGCCCCTAAGATCCTCCACCTTTTTTCCGATATGTATCTCCCTGTCATTAAAAATACCGACCCCATCTCTGCCGCGCTCTTTTAAAACAGAAAGGCCCCTCACTATATCAGCAGCAGCGTCTTTCTTGCCAAATATGCCCACTATGCCACACATACCTTGTTAGAATTCAGGCGTATTTAAAAAGCTATTTCAACTCTACCACATTGGTCGTTTTAAGCGATATTCCTTGTTTCTTAAGGTCAGCAAATTTTTCAACCTGCAGCCTGGTTATGGCAAGAAATGCAGCATAATCTGCAGGATTAATTTTTCGTATCAGAAACTGGAAGGTATTCATGTGGGTTCGGTACACCTGCCCCATAATTTTGTTCTTGTTGAGGCATTTCTTGCAGATAAAGTCCTTGCCTATCACTTCCAGCCAGCGATCTTCCTTATTGCAATGAGAGCAATTCATAACTCTTCATCATTTAGGAAATCTTTAAAAACATATCTCTTTTTGCATCTTATGTGGAAAAGAGATATCTTAGATTAGTGCACGGAATTAGGGCTTATTTCCTAAAATCAGGAATGAAAAAGGCAGTCATAGGCCTGTCAGGAGGCATAGATTCTGCGCTGTCCCTCAGGTTAACAGCAGATGCTTTGAGGAGCAAAAATGTAACTGCATTATTGATGCCCCAGAAAGGCCTTACTAAGAAATCAAACATCTTAGATGCTATCGATCTCTGCAAGATTCTTAACGTAAAATACCATATAATCCCCATAAACCAGTATCTCACGCCAATGAAGCAGCTTCCATGGGTTCAAAATAAGGCTGCTGTCATAAATACCAAAGCGCGCATCAGGGCAGTCATATTGTACAACTACGCCAATTCCCATAAAGCATTGGTCATTGGCACATCGAATAGGACTGAGATGGCTTTAGGGTACTTTACTAAGTATGGTGATGGCGCTGTTGATATTGAGGTGATAGGCAGCCTGTACAAGACTCAGGTGAGGAATATGGCCCGTTATCTAAGGCTGCCTGAGAACTTCCTGACAAAAGAACCGTCTGCAGAGTTGTTCCCTGGCCATACTGATGAGTCAGAAATCGGCGAGACCTATAAAACCATAGATGCTATGCTGCAGGGAAGAAGAAAGAAAAGTGATCGGATTCTCAAGATTATAGCAGCTAATAGGCATAAAACAAAACCAGTACCAACCATAAAATGATTGCGCTCTTTATCGGAAGATTCCAGCCATTCCACAAGGCACACCTTCATGATGTACAGTTGGCGCGCAAAGAATGCAAAAAGGTGGTCATAGCCATCGGTTCATCACAAGAATCAGGCACCCCTGAAAACCCATTCAGCTATATGGAGAGAAAAGATATGATTACCGCAGCACTGAAAGCGAATCATATCTCTGCCTATACTATAGTTCCTGTTCCCGATATCCACGATGACCAGAACTGGGTAGAACATGTACGGAGCATTGTGCCTCACTTTGATATTGTGTATACCGGAAATGATTTCACTGATAAATTGTTTGCTGAAAAAGGTATACAAGTGAGAAAAATAGAGCTAATACCCAATATTAATGCAACTGAGATACGGGAGAGAATAATCAAAGATAAGGATTGGCGTTATCTGGTTCCGAAAGAAATTGCTGAAGAGATTATCAAACTAAATGGTGTAGAAAAGATTAAGGATATGCACTAGATCTTCCTAATCAGGTTATTGAACGTTTTCTCAATATCCATATGCTTGAATTCAAATCTTTCGATTTCTCTCCAATCTGCTTTAACCTGATCAAAGAAAGTGATAATATTCATCTGCGGCTTCAGAAAATCAAAATCCCTTGCCACTTCAAACCCATAATCAAAGTTTTTCAGCTGGGGAACTCTAAATTGAAAATCAGTCTTGGGCAGTAATTCCTTGTTCATTTTGGTAAAATCACGGATGTGCATAAAATAAGAAAAAGGAACCTTGTTTATTAAGGTTTCTAATGATTAGGCTTATCTTTTTCGGCCTAATCTGAGGTTTGGGAAGTATCTATCTCTTAGTATCAATGTTGTTATGGCCAGCAAAAGCCCAGCACTTACAGCTCCACCTTGCATTCTTCCAGTATTTATACCATTATTATATGCCATTCCTGCTCTGGATTCTGCCAGTTCACCTGTCTGCTCAAATCTGCCCATATCTACTACGGTCATTGCATCCGGATTGTTATATACTTGTATCTCAAGACTGCCTAGGGATGGAACAATGGTAGCTCTAACCTCGGCATCAGGACCCATAGGGGTCTTATACTGATCTGCCAGTTGTCGAGCAACAGAGGCAACATTTGACCAGGGTACACTCCCCACCATATCAATCCGATGTGTACCGCCTAAGTTAGTATTATGATATCCTATACCGTTTGTCCCACTTTGAACATTTCCAAATCCTACTCCAATACTTACCATTTTTCATACCTCCAATTTTTAAATAGGCTGTCCCCAAAAGAATATTTCTCCTGTGGAGAAATCTCCCATACAAGGATCTGGAACACCAAACTTGAATTTTATGTCCATTTTTCCTTCAGGGGGCAACACGTTGCCTGCATCATAATCGGTACTACCAATTGTTAGAAGATCATTGCTTATGATTTCTGCATCATTGTAAAAATCTCGGGTAAACACATTGCCATAGACAATCGGCCTATACCCTTCATTATCTGCATTATCATCAACACCATCTCCGTTAGCAGTGTCGTATGCTCCACTTACTGCATAATAACAGAAGTGATCATGGTTATCCTTGCTCACTTCAACAGGGTCATGTATCCATGATTCAATATCGCATACAGTAGTTGTTGAGGGTCCGGATTCCAGTTCAGGTCCTAACAATGTAGTACTTCTCACATCCTGGCTCAATTTAAGATGGTTATATTCAGGACATCTTGCACCAGAGTTTGTTGCATCATAGAAATCTGTTCCACTGATGAACACTTCCTGCAAGACTCCAGAACCTTGCTCCGCGCCATTTTTTACGGTTATAACCTCAGAGTAAGCTACTTCGCCAGGTATTATGTTGTCAAAAGATAGGTCTCCCTCAACATCAAGCTTTACTTCAGGATTAAAGAAGTAATATTCTAAATCTTCTTCCTGAGTATAACCATCTACACTTATAACCTTACCAATAGAATAATACTCACCATGCATTGAATCAGGAGTCTCTACAGTAAGCACACATGTATCGTATGCCATTGTGTCCTTATTAAATTCGGTAATAGGTTCTTCACCAATACGTGCATTGCAGCTAACCGGAATGGTACTTGGACCAGATGATTCTACGCAATTAACCTCGATGTCGTTACCCGCACCTAAATTTGATCCGAATGTAACAAATACATCCTGGATCTCTTCAATCCCATTTCTGTCAAAGACCAAGTAATCTAGGACCACCTTTTCACCTTCAAATGCATAGTTGTTCATCCTTTCAGGAGGTTCATTTCCTCTTCCTTCGTAAACAATATCATCAGCAATAATCCTGCTATCACACTTCCATATCTCAGGTTTATGTTCATCAGGAATTATTGCAGGTGTTGTTGAAGTCGAAATAACAACATCACTTACCTCACTTCTATTATCAGCAAGCGCAGCCCAGAACTTGATCTGCCCTACATTAAAATCACCACTACAAGGCTCTGGCAATCCCAATTTAAATGTCAAGGCCATCTCCTGGCCAACACCAAGCTTATTCCCATCATCGTTTAGAATCTCTGCATCATTCTTAAAATCCTTGCTGATCTCAGTCCCATATACAATAGGTTTATACCCTTCTGCATCGCTATTTGGAGACTTTGGAGTAAAATAAGGCCCATTAACTGCATAATAGCAGAAATGGTCATGATTGTCTTCTCCCTCTTGACCATTAATCCAACTGTCAATATCACAAGCAGTAGTATAAGTTTGTCCTGACTCAGCACCCTCTCCTAAATTATATCTCAAATCCTGACTTAACTTCAAATGATTAGCTACAGGACATTTTGCACTTCTGCTTTCGATATCAGTAAAGTCAGTACCAGAAACATAAAGATCATACACTGCTCCGGATCCTGTTTCTGCTTTATTATTCAATAGGATTGGATTAGAATATGCAACAGAGCCTGCTTGTACATTGTCAAAACTAAGGTCTCCTTGGATGCCTAATTCAAGATGAGGGTTTGCAAAGAAACTCAATCCGGTGTCTTGACCCCATCCGTACCGCTTATTGATAGCGTAATATGTTAAAGATAGAGTACCGTGCATATCCTCTGTGATAGGCAAAATACAATCAAACCAACCATCAGTACGCAATTGAAACCTTTTCAATTCCCGTTTATAATCCTTTGGCAGATTTTTATTTCCTTTATCTAGAGTGCATTCTACATTTCCCTGAAAACCTTCTCCTCGGTAAACAACAAATGTCCTAACGCCCTTCAACAAGACGGGGTTTCGTACAAAAACAGACGACACAATCTCCTCATCATTCAAAACAATATTACCGGGTCTTTCTATTAAATCATCTGAAGTTTTTATTGCTTCATTAATAACATAAACAGCTGGTGCAGGTTTCGCCGCCGAAACACTAACCGCAATAGCACTTATTATTAAAACACACAATACCCCTAAGCCTAATATCTTCTTCATAATATCTACCCCCATTAATATATTAAAAACTATAGAATCTATAATATCCTTTTAAATACTATTGTTAAATAATATATATAATACAATTACAACTTTTTTAGTAACAAGGTGGTGACTATTCAAACACACTCTTCAGAAATCCTTTCTTGCTGCTTTCCTTCTCAAAATCCTCCAGAATCTTCCTCTGTTTGGATGTTAATTTCCGTGGAACTTCCACTTCAACCTTTACTAATTCATCTCCCTTGCCATCCCCATGCAGGTAAGAGATTCCCAAGCCGTGCATCTTAAGGACAGTGCCGCTTTGGGTTCCCGCAGCAATCTTTAATTTAGCTTTTCCGCTTAATGTAGGCACCTCAACTTCTCCTCCTAAAGCAGCTGTCGTAAAGGGTATATCAACCTTGACAAATATATCATCTCCTTGCCGCTCAAATAACTCATGTTCCTTTACATGGATTACGATGAATAGGTCCCCAGTCTCGCCGCTTTTCTCAGCAGCTTCTCCTTCTCCAGAAACCCGGAGGTTAGTCCCTTCCTCAGCTCCAGCAGGAATTGCAACCTGGATTTTTCGGGTATTCTTTACTACACCAGTACCATCACATCTCTTGCATTCCTCTTTCGCAAATCTGCCCTCACCATGGCATTTCCGGCAGGTGCTTTGCGTGGAAAAAATACCAAAAGGAGTCCTTTGTGTTTTCCTCATGATGCCAGTCCCATTGCAATTAGGACAATCCACTATATCAGAATCAGACTTTGCGCCGCTTCCATTGCAATCATCACATCGTTCCAATCGCGGAATAGCAATTGTCTTCTTAACACCTTCCGCAGCTTCTTCTAGCGTAATCTCAAGGTCATACCGTAAATCAGCGCCCCGCCTGGCCTTCCTTCTCCTGCCACTGTTGACCCCAGAGCCAAAAAACTGGTCAAATATGTCTCCAAAATCAAACATGCCTGAAAAACCGCCAAAATCAGAGAAATCAAATCCTCTGCCACCAGAGAATTGTTCATAGGTGCTGCCAAACTGGTCATACTTGGCTCTTTTCTCATCATCGCCTAAAACAGCAGCAGCTTCGTTGATCTCTTTGAACTTTTCAGTAGCATCAGCATCGCTGCTGACATCAGGATGATACTTCTTTGCTAACCTCTTGTAGGCAGCCTTGACATCCTCTTTGGTTGCATTCTTATCAACCCCAAGGATCTTGTAGTAGTCCTTATCCATCGTGAGCCCAAATGGGCGTTCCTTTATATAGCTTTATTTTTTCTTCTTGTCATCCTGAACTTCATAGTCAGCATCTACTACATCTTCATCATCTTCGTTTGATCTCTTTGAAAATCCCTTAGAGTCAGAACCCTGCTTCTTTGCTTGTTCCTCAGCTACTTTCCGGTAAAGCTCTTCAGAGACCTTCTGGAATTTCTGTATGAGGTCATCCTTTGCTTTCTTGATAATCTCATAGTTCTTATCCCTGTCCTTGAGCAGTTCCTTGAGGTTTTCGATGTCTCTCTGGATAGGTTCTACCTGCTTCTTGTCTACTTTGTCGCCTAATTCCTTGAGTGTCTTTTCATACTGGGTAACAATGCCTTCTGCCTCATTGAGCGTGTCTGCCTTTTCCTTGCGCTTCTTGTCCTCATCTGCATGTATCTCAGCATCCTTCTTCATCTTCTCAATCTCATCTTCGCTGAGCTTCTGGGCAGCAGTTATCTGTATCTTCTGCTCCTTCCCCGTGCCCAAATCCTTGGCAGATACATGCAAGATTCCATTGGCATCGATGTCAAAAGTAACCTCGATCTGAGGTATCCCTTTAGGTGCAGGCGGTATGCCCATCAGATCAAATCTTCCCAATGATTTGTTGTCTGCAGCCATCGGCCTTTCTCCCTGAAGCACATTGATATTTACCGCAGGCTGATTGTCTGAGGCTGTTGAGAAAATCTGGCTCTTCTTGGTGGGGACAGTGGTATTCCTTGAAATCAGCTCTGTCCTGACCCCGCCTAAAGTCTCTATACCCAAAGTCAATGGAGTAACATCCAAAAGCAGGATGTCTTTTACCTCACCAGCCAGGACACCAGCCTGGACAGCAGCACCTTGAGCAACGCATTCCATAGGGTCAATCCCTCTTTCTGCCTTCTTGCCAACAAAATCCTCGACAAACTTCCTGGCTATAGGCATCCTCGTAGGACCCCCCACTAAGATGATCTTATTGATGTCAGAAGGCCTTAACTTTGCATCTGAAAGTGCCTGCTCCAATGGCTTCTTGCATCTCTGTATCAATGGCTCTACCAGCTGTTCAAGCTTTGCCTTTGTCAACGTCATCTTAAGATGGACTGGAGTGCCATCCTTTTGGGTTAGGAAAGGAAGATTGATGTCTGTTTCCGCAGTTGTGCTTAATTCGATCTTTGCCTTTTCAGCTGCTTCCCTCAATCGCTGCATAGCAGTGTCATCTTCGCTTAAATCAACACCTTCTTTCTTCTTGAAATCAGCAACAATGTGCTTCATCAATGTATCATCCATATCAGTTCCGCCAAGCTGGGTGTCTCCTGAGGTTGATTTGACTTCAAATACGCCGTCGCCAAAATCCATGACCGTTACATCCAATGTACCGCCGCCAAAGTCAAATACCAGGATCTTCATCTGTTTGTCTGCTTTGTCCAGACCATAGGCAAGGCAGGCAGCGGTTGGTTCATTTACAATTCTCACGACATCCAGTCCAGCAATCGTTCCGGCATCTTTCGTAGCCTGCCTCTGGTCATCATCAAAATAGGCAGGAACAGTGATGACCGCTCTCCTCACCGGCTCTCCGATGAATTCCTCTGCGTCCTTCTTTATCTTCTGCAGGATAAAGGCAGAGATCTGCTGAGGCGTAAACTCTTTTTCGTTTATCTTGTACTTGAAGCTGGTGCCCATCTTTCTTTTGGCAGCCATGATTGTTCCTCTGGGGTTTGAGACAGCCTGTCTTCTTGCCGGCTCTCCCACGAGCATCTGGCCATCTTTGGTGATGGCTACCACCGAAGGAAATGCCTTCCCATATTGGGAAGTGCCTTCTGCGCTGGGTACAATAGTAGGTTTGCCTGCCTGGAGAACAGCACAAGCGCTATTCGATGTTCCTAAATCAATTCCGATTATCTTTTCTTTCTTAGTTTTTTCAGCCATAGTATCTCACCTTGTTTATCCAAAATATTCAGGGACTTTCACAATCTCCTTGGTCTTGTCCTCTTTTTTCCTTTTTTTCTCGTATTGTTTGACAGATTCCGGCTTTTCAATCTTACCAAAATCTTTTTCATAATCAGCAACCCTCTTATTCAGGAATTCTGAAAACTTCTTGGCATGGTACACATCCAGCAATATTACATTATGCTTGATGTGGATCACTGTTCCCTCATTGCTTCGCGGATCAACTCGAGGAGTAATGCTCTTGAAGTCCAATACCATCTGCGTGGGATTGAAATTGACGCTTACCTCATGCGCAAAAAAGGCATCTCCATCCTCAATCCCAAAATTTATCTTTTTTTCAGTCATTTTTTCACCTTTTATCTTAAAATCTCAAATTTCAAGATTTTCTTCAATTGCTCTGCATTTGGCACCAGATCCGCAAGCGTGCCTCCGGGCAATGTCTTGCCTCCTGACCTCAGATACGCATCATATTGACGGATCGATTCAGGGTCATTTTTGTTCACAAAATGATTGAGCATGAACCATATGCTTAACTGCTCGCCATACTCCTCGCATCCCATTGAAATCTCGCATTCCAACGGCTTGACTTCGTGTATCTTGCATTCTTTTCCATCAAAAAAGATGCACTGTCCATACGGCTTGCCTAACACCTTAGGCCTGAACCGTTTTGTGTTGAATCTCTCTACTTCCTCTAAAAACTCTTTTTTGGTTTCCTCTTTTGTTTTTCCCAAAAAATGGGCGATCTTTGCAAGATCCTCATCCGCTAATATTCCGCTCCCCAGCTTGCACCCTATGGTACATGCATTACAGCCACATGGATGTGCCAACTTCATCACATCCTTAAGTGGTGTATCTTTACTGAGGTTTATCATCCTTTTTGCTTACTTTCACCTTGCTATATCGTAAAACCTTATCATAAAGCATGTATCCTTTTTGCAGTTCAGCCAATATGGTATCTTCTTCCTTAGCTGAAGGTTCCATTAACAGCACCTCATGCAGATGGGGATTTAACTTACCTTCTGCTTTGATGGGTTTCAGGCCTTCCTTCTCCAATAAGGTGTGGAATTGGGAATAGACAATCTCCATTCCCTTGATGAATTCCTCTTTATTCCCCCTATGCTGGAGAGATAGCTCAAATGAGTCTAAGAGGGGCAGCAGTTTCTGCAGTATATCTGCTTTGGCGTACCTTGTAAATTCTACCTTTTCCTTTTCCACATATTTCTTGTAATTCTCAAACTCTGCCTGTAATCTTTGGAGAGACTCAGTCAGCTCTGCAATTTTGACGTCTGCGTCATCTTTCTTCTTCTGTTCTTTGTTTTCCTTCACTGTATCCACCATTTCATTGTTGATTTAAAGTCAACAGAATTATGGTAAAATCTACTAGTATTTAAAGATTTCTATCCTGAAATATACATTTCATCAAAAAGTTTAAATATTTCAGCTCTTTTCATTGATTTATGCGATATTACAAAAGAAAGATCACCATCATCAATATACAAAGGCCCGCAGAAAACATCAATCAGGAATTGCAATGGTTCGGGCATTCTCTAGGCTTGTTTAGCGAGAGGGACAAGGATAAATCCTGTTTTAGGATCTTCATAGAACTTCTCAAGGCTGCAAAGCTGAGGCACCCATTGACCTCAGACGAGTTGGGCTACCATCTTAAATTGACGAGAGGGACAATCATCCACCACATCAATACTTTAATGGGCTCTGGTTTAGTGTTGAGGGACGGAAACAGATACCTATTGAGAGTGGACAATCTTTCCGAATTAACGGATGAGATAGAAGAAGACTTGCTCAGGTCTTTCAGAAAGCTTAAGGCAGTGGCAGAAAAGCTAGACGATAGGATGGGGCTTTAGCTTATCTTCTCAAAAACCTTGATGAACAATTCTTCCGGAATCTTGATGCCGGCTTCCACAAAAGCCTTGGCTAGGGTTATGCCTGCATTCTCATCATCCTTGAATCTGAATCCAAGCAATTTCTTCAAAGTATAGTCGCACAAGAATCCTTCATTCATCTGGACAACAGCCTTATTTTTGTATCTCCTTACCACTCTGTTTTCAAAGTCGATAGAGATATCATTCTGAAGATCATGTTTGTGGAGTTCCCAGGTAATTAAATCCCGGGTTATCTTCCCTAAACCATTCTCCTTAACATACTGATTAATATCCATTATAGAATGATGCTGTAGAAAATCCACATCATTGCTTATGACTGGCTTATGCACTCTCCCCAGAAATGCCTTGACTTTCTGCCGTGCTCCTTGCTTCCGTTTCTTCCATGTGTTCTCAACTAAGTAGGCATATTCATAACAATTGCCACTTTTCTTCTTTATTTTCTTGATTCGTATATACACCATCTTGAATGTACCTAGCTCGCAATACCTTATCCTACACAGTAGGCACCAGGCATATTTATACCTTTCTACTAAGAATAAGTCCTATAGTGCCAAAATTTTATAGTATTACAACTTTTGAACTATTTGCCCAGAAGGGCTCTGCTCAGAAAACACTTGGCTTTGAAAGGCATACACTCTGCAGTTATCATAGTTGGCGTATTCATTAGGAGGCATCCCTGCCTTGACACAGGCTTGTTCCAGGAATGTTTTGGCATTCCATTTCTGCTCCACAGCAACCTGGGGCAGCAGAAGCCCACTGGAGAAAGTCCCCCTGACCAGAAGACCATCCCTTCCAACCACTATCTTTTGAAAATAATCTCCGGGGTTCCTGACTTCAATTACCACCGGCTTTGAGAGAATTGATACTTCTATGGTGATCTGCTTAAATTCCTCCTCGCTTAACGGGGGAAACCGAGGATCCTTGAAAGCTGCAGACTGGGCTGCATCGATGACTGCACGATAGAGCGGGTAAAGCGCATCTGAGAAGCCAATGCATCCTCTCAGAGCTTCATTAAGTGTCAATGTTACAAAAACACCGCTCGGCTCAGAAAATTGTTTGGAAACAGTTGCAGAAACTTTAGGACTTTTTCTTGAAAAACCAGCACGTATCGATTCTCTAGCCAGATCAATAAGAATCTTTGCCTGTGCAGTACCGATCATTTGATCTCTTTGGTGAATAGCTCCTTGAATTTTGCGTTGGTCTTTTCCAGACGCTGGGACGCTGCCAGAAGTACTTTCTTAGGATCTTCTCCGTCTGTTTCAATGATGAACTTTGGCTGGCTTACCAGCGGATGCCGAATGGAATAGGTGGCAACTTTGACATGGTCATCATTCCACAATTCAGTCTTCAACGGGTTGCAGAAAGTGTGAGAAGCCCCTTTCAGCTCAAAGACGAGCTTATTTTTTTTATCCTCTAAAATATCAATTTCCATGGAATCACCTTTTAAATAAGGAAAACTGGCGCATTTAAAAACTTAACTATTTTCGACGAGAAAGTACAAACCAGGTAACCTTAAATCGATGCATCCGCTTTGAGTGGAACGGCAAGCTTGCCTTCAAAGGGAACTGAGCATCAATCTTTTCTTCAACAATAAATCCATTGTCTTTGCACATTGCTTCAATGAATGCTTTGCTCTCACTTTTATGTAAGGTATAGATCTTATTCGCCACATGCATAGCTTTCTGGACAAAAATCCTGTCAGAATGCTCATTTTGCACTCCAAAAGGCGGATTCTCCAGGATAACATCCACTTGTTGGTTAAATAGGCTGATATCAGTATTGATAAATGAAGCTTCACCAGTGACGTAAAACTCACTTTTTATTGATTCCATGTTTTCCTTGGCTATTTTAACTGCATCAGGATCCTTTTCAACAAAGTAAACCTTGCTTGCCCCTAATAAAAGGGCCCCTATGCCAAGAATGCCTGTTCCTGAGCCTAAATCTGCTATGATTCTGCCAGAAATGTCCCCTTTCATGTAGGAATGCCACACTATAGCGGCAGCTATCTCAGAATCAGTCATATACTGCTCCAGGTTCACTTTTTGGCTGGAAAAACCACTGAGCTTCGATAAAACCACTGCCAATCCTGATTTAGATCCGATTTCTTTCATTTCAACAGCTGAAAAGTCACTTATCAACTCTCACTTTTTAGCAAAACCATCAAAAATATGGCTTGCTTAAATACTTTTTCATTCATAATAACTCTCGAATTATTTATTATCAATACTGAAAACAATAGACAACTCTAATATCTGAGAAGAATAAGCTCTCCAGGTAATCTAAAGCATCATAAATCAGCTGGAATAAACACTCACTTTTCATGTTTATTATTTATTTTCAATATGATTGATCTATCTATGTACGGTCCTAGGTATCAAGAACAATCAAATAAACACTCTCATTTTTTATTAGATTCAATACTGAAAATAATGTTGTAGATCATGCAAATCTTAACTAATTAAAACATACCTCAAATTATCTATAATTAGATTGCTATATTGAAAATAATAGTCTAGTTTTAGGCAAAAATATCTTAATCTATCTGTCCCTCCCGCAACAATCCCTCAACTGTATAGAATTGGATGCAACATCATTTGATAAAAAATATACCAACGATGTCAAGAAAAGAAATCAGAATCTTACTTGGTCGCTGTTTTCTGGTACATTCAAATCTCATAGACCCTCCTTTCGTTCATAGTTCCAGGACCATCCTGAGACAGTCCTAACATAGTCCCAATAAAGTGTATCTATAGACGACACATAGTCCTATTATAGTCCCA
This sequence comes from Candidatus Nanoarchaeia archaeon, assembly GCA_035289425.1. Classification (GTDB taxonomy): domain Archaea; phylum Nanobdellota; class Nanobdellia; order Woesearchaeales; family DATDXC01; genus DATDXC01. The sequence continues at coordinate 22,585 of DATDXC010000032.1, read as the reverse complement.
CAATAGTCTCATTATAGTCTCAATATAGTCCCAGTCTCATCAATATGTCGTCGATACAGTCCCATTTAACAGTCCCACAATAGTCCTACACTGAGACTGAGCGAAAGATTTAAATATGTGCTTTATATCAGCATTCTTATGTGGTTCAACAGAAAAAAGCAGGCAAATGAAGTGCAGAATCTGAGCTCAGCCTTGGATGTTTCTTTCAAAAACGTACGCCAAGACATCTACAATATCTTCAGCTGGCTTAACTATCTCAATGACCGGCTCCTGAGCCTGCAGAAGCAGCTGGATAATGCTCCCAAAGCCCCTGAAGAGGTTCGTAGGATTATGGAGAATGAATATTCATTTGATGCCCTCTCACGGAAAGTCACTAATCTTAATGAGCAGTTGGAAGGCTTGGAGCAAAAGCAGAGGCAGATTCCCCATGAACTTGATGTGATCAGGGAAAAGCTGCATAAAATGGCATCTGCCGACGTTAAAAGACCGGCTGAGACTGAGACTATAGCCAGGACTGAGACTAGCAAGTTAGACGAAATCAGCGAGCGTTTGAAGAACATTGAGGAGCAGCGCCGTAAGAATTTAAGAGATACCATGGCAAGGAAACTGACCAGGAACTCCAAGGAATATATAATGAATATCATAGTATCCCTAATCAGGAAATATGGGAAAATCCCGGCGCTTAAACTCAAGGAAATGATAGTGGACGAACAAGGCCTCTGCTCAAAAAGCACTTTCTACAGGCTCTTGAACGAAGTCCAGGAAGAATCTGAGGTAAGCGTTGCTCACAAAGGCAAAGAGAAGCAGATTGTCTTCAAATTGAAATAATTTCCACAGCTAAAATCTCTATTTTTTACCATAGAAAACTATTTAAATGGGCCTTGGCTGAAAAAACTAGAAAAATTGGGGGTGTGTAAGTATGGAAAGTGAGAAAAAGAGGGTGCTCTCTGCTAGTTTTAACATCACGCAGCAGTTGCATGCAGCGTTTTCTGAGATAAAGGAGAAGTTTGAGGATCATTTGACCTCTATTAATGAAAATACCAACGAGATACAGGCGAATTACGAATATTTATGCGAACTGGACGCAAAAATGGAGAAGATAAACGAGCGGCTTGACCAGATCCAGATGTTCCTGGGCAGCCACGGTTTTGAGGCTGAGGAGAAGCCTGTTTTCAACATCGATCCCCTGACAAAATCAGAGCAGGAAGTGTTCCTGGTGCTCTACACTCTCGACGGTACAAAGGACCACATAACGTATGCAGATGTGGCAAAGAGGACCGGTCTCACTGAAGAGCTGGCCATGGGCTATATCGATAGCATGATCGGGAAAGGCGTGCCAATCAACAGGCAGCATCGGCAGCATAGGACTTTGCTGAAATTAAATCCTTACTTTAGGACAATGCAAACTAAGGAAAATATCCTGAAATTGGATCAGAAAACACTTCTATAATTTTTAATTTTTTCTTAAATATTTTAGATTAACACAATTCTTAAATATTTTAATCAAGACATCCTTAACAAATATTTTTAAACTAATGAAAAATTCTATGCATCATGGACAACTACCCCATTCTTACCTTAATGTGGGCAGTACATTTGGACTACAGTGCACAAAGGGCAATACCCAGGGATGGTTCGGAATTGAATGAATTAGACAGGAGATTGGTCAGTCTTGATGGCACAATCAGACGCACCCCCCATACCACATTGGTTGAATTCCATCATGGATTACAAGCCACCAGTCGTGATGACCAAGCAGACGAGTTCAAGACACTTTATTTACATGGTGACGCCCGCCCCCATAGGGACAATTCTCATGTCGAATGAATGTATAACAAAACTATACCTAAAAAAGTCGCATAATGTATATTATACGACATATTAGAAAAATTTAAATAATACCTCAACTTTTCTCAGCAAAGAGGTGATGGAATTCTTTAAAGATCTGGAAACAGAACTGAAATTGAGGGGTTTTAGTAATAAGACTATTTCAACATATATATTACAGAATAACATGTTCCTAAATTTCTTGAATAGTTCAAAAGTGAGTCCAGAATATCAAAAAAGCCTGCTTTCAAAGGGTTCTGAGCGATCCCCCCAGGACATCACCAATGCTGATTTAAGGGCGTACATAGCCTATTCGCGAGGCGACAAAGGATTAAGCCCAGCTTCTATTAATTTAGCCCTATCGGCCTTAAAATTCTATTATGCTGAGGTCTTAAAAAAAGACATATTTAAAGGCCAAAAACCATTAAAACCAGAGAAAAAACTTCCTGTTGTATTAACCAAGGACGAAATAAGGAGCATGCTTGAATTAACGAAGAATAAACGCCATAAACTGCTGATAGAGCTCTTATACAGTACAGGATTAAGAGTGAGCGAGGCTGTTTCTATACGGGTCAAGGATCTCCAACTCGATGAGAAAACAGCATTTGTCAAATATGGTAAGGGCCAGAAGGAAAGATTTGTCAAATTGTCGACGAGATTCATAGTTCATGCTCGATCATACCTCAAAAAAAGAAAAAAGAAGTCAGAATACTTCTTTGACTCAAGAGGCAGCAATCTGACAGCCAGACAGGCAGAAAGGATTGTCAAGAATGCTGCAACAAGAGCAGGAATTCAGAAAAAAGTCTACTGCCATGCTTTAAGATCTAGTTTCGCTACACATCTGCTTGATGCTGGCAATGATATCAGGGTTATTCAGGAACTACTTGGGCACTCAAATTTAGCCACTACACAACGCTATACCTCAGTATCAAAAGAAAGAATACTAGAAGTAAAAAGCCCACTTGATAGATTATAATTTATTGACGAATAATTAGTCTTTGTAGTAGTTAATATAACTCTAGTTGTAGTATGTAACAAATATCTTTATTGTAGTACCTATTATTATATTTGTATATTCTGAAATAAGTTTCTAAATAACAACATTAAAAAGTATATATAATAAAATATATTATACAACATATATATAATAGAATATCTTGATAAAAAAGTGAGCGTAACATGGGAAAATACCGGTTTAGGAAAGTAAAATCTCAGAATTACCTGTTAGGCACCATAAAATGTAAAACTATTTTTCATTTATAGGGCCTAAAAGAAACAAATTTTGATGTTATGGCGATTATAAAATAATTATATATAACTAGTTAGCACCATTTCTCTAAGAAAAATTGTTTGGAACCTGATATCATTGACCAAATACCCAAAAAATCAGTAGAACTGATTTTTTGCTAATATCGGATATACAATAGGTAACCTCCAAATCACAAAAAAGTGAGTTTTAAAGAACCTATAAATTTCAGCCTACATAACTCATTCTTTTCTTGTCAGCCATCTCCTGAGCCTGCTGCCCCTGGTCTATCATGCCCCTAAGCTTATCCTCAAACTTTGATGCCTGTTCCAATAAGGGCGCATAATCTACCTTCAATCCAAGGTATTTATCCAATGTTTCTATAAGCTTTGCAGCAGCCTTGCTGTCAGGAAGATTGGTGTGGGCCTCAGCAAAGATGCAGCTGATTGGTTCCTTTGTTTTTATCAGCAATGCTGCTGTTACCCCCATAATTATACCCTCCTTAAGCGGATCAATGCTTATCTCTTTGAATCTATTGACGCTTTTCTCATCAGTAGCATAATAGAATGCCTGCGATTCCCTTACTTTCTGGCCTGAGCCTACTCCCTCAAGGCTTATTATCTCCTTAGCGGTCAACTGCTCAGCCAGTCCGGCAATCACATCTGCAAACTTCCATTCATTGCCTTGCGAGGTAGTTACCGCATGCACAATGACGATGTTATACTGCTTGTTATAGAATATCCCTAATGGATCAACCACTTTGCTCTCATGGATAGCCACCATCGGAGCAGCATCCTCGAACAACACCTTCCCTATCTGTTCAGTCTTGAGATGGTCGAGCAGGAACTCACATGCTATAGTGCTCACCAGCCCAAATCCGGGAAAACCTTCAATGAGTGTGACATTCTTTGGTTTCTTATCAAGAATAATCTGCATACTATCTGCCTCTTTTTGATTTCCCTGAAATTACGGCGTATTTAAATGTTTCTTTTTAGAAAAATTAATAAGGGAAGATTGTCTGGATATGGTATATGCCCTCTAAAGTCTTTCATCAGCTTCACTCAATGAGCCTTCCTCTGATAAGCGTGATAATGCCAGCCTATAATCGGCAACAGGTCATTGGAGAGGCCATAAATTCAGTCCAGAATCAAACCTATCCCCATTGGGAACTGATAGTGGTGGATGATGGGAGTACTGATAGCACGTATGCAGTGGCTCATCGGTATGCCAAATCAGATAGCCGAATAAAGCTGTATCGGAATGAACAAAACAACGGGATATCTTCTGCCAGAAACACAGCACTGAAACTGAGCAGAGGGAAATTTATAACCCACTTGGACAGTGATGATACATTCTCAAGATCTGCCCTGGCAGATACGTTAGCAGCTTTTAAGAAATGGCCCTCTTTATTGCTCGTCCATACAGACCTCAATAGGTTGATAGATGGAAAAGTAGTTCACACACCACAGGAGGATATAACCTATAATAACTGGTTAGTCAAACCCCACGGATTGGCCATGGTCATGTATTCCCGGGAAGCAGTTAATCTCTCTAAAAAATTCGAGGACCAACTTCATACTTGTGAAGACATCAATTTCTACGACAAAATATTGAAATCAGGCAGATATCTCCATCTCAAGAAGCCTTTGTACAATTGGAGGATATGGGATGGAAGCATAACGAGGAACACCAATATGACTTGTAGCGAATGCAGAAGTCCTCATTGCACATTCTTTAAGAATTATCAGAAACTAGGTTGGGTTCATTGACACAGCCCTTGTTTAAGCCTATTAAGCCAATTCCCTGCCAAGAAGCACACTGAAAAGTCATATGGATACTACTTAGGCATACGTAATCGTTTAGGATCTCCGTTAGGAGCCGAATCCAATATGTGTTTGATGTCTGGAATATCTGTCTGCAAACCATGCTGCCTGATCGCTTGAACCCAATCTGCAATCAATTTTATGTTATTCTCCCAAAGATCCTGATTAGATACACACGCTAACATTCGGTGTATGATCTCATCATTTTGTGTCAACACCTGAAGCAAAGAATATACACCTAAAACAGATCTCCATGAGCGGTCTGTACTTAGCTTGATTCCAACGTAATTATACTCCCTACATGTGCTAATCGCTTGTGTGACCATTTCTGGAGTAGCCCTTTGTATTAACCTTAAATGTTGGAGCTCCGGTTGTTCTATATCTATTATTGTACTGTTTCCATCAGGCTGAGAGATTAGGTAGTAACTCCTATTATGCGAATCAGACCATGTACCAATCATGTTACCTTCCATATCTGGGAGAGGAGGATTAAGATCAGCTTGGGCTGAGAGTACCTTAAAGCTTACTCTATCGCCCACACCTAACCGCAGTGCATGTGTATCTCTATCCTGAGCAGGGGAATCATCTAGAGTTATAGGCTCCATAGCATCTCGATTTTCCATATGGGGCGGAAGCATGAAGCCCCTGTTGGGAACCAGTCTTCTTAGTCTTCTTCCTTGAGCACGTCTTGTTTTGACCAACATCAATTTCAAAACATCATCTAGATACTTATTCAATTGATCAGCATTCTCAATTATTCTTTTCTCGCCCCAACTTTCATATTGTTGCAAAATTGCGGCATCATGCTCTGCTTTTGCTATCTGGTTGAGACCATCATACATGTTTTTCACATGTGGGACTCCGATAAGTCTCTGTGTGAACAAATCAGAATCATGATTTTGACAATAAGCCCATTTCTCATTTATTTTTTCCAGAAGCACTTTCAAATCTGCCTTGGCTTGGGCACTCATCCACTTCGCGCTTGCTCCTGCTGCATCCCTGTGCAATTGCGCCATTGCTTGCTTCACACGCTCAGTTTCTGCCAACAATGTTCTGATCTCTTTTTCCCGTATCTGAACTGGGCTGGGTGCAGGGACTTCAACTACCTCAACTACTTCTTCTTTCCTCTTTTCGTGACAAATAGCTCTGAATAACTGATTCATCTTATAGATGCCCAATGCAAATACTGCAAACTGGGTCTGCCATAACAAGTTGAGATTATAGTGTTTTTCCTTCTCAATCATATCCACTTCTTCCAGCCCCTGCATTAATAAGGTCATGTCTGAGGGTGCAGCGAATCTGAAGTTTAGACCTCTGGATCTTCCACTGTATGACTTTGAATATATGCACACCTTGTTGTGATCTCTAACATAGTTAGAAACCTGAATAGTTCTGTAGGTATGATTAGGCCAATCTCTCTCCAGCCTTCGATAAAGATTTCTGCAATAGGCGTAAATCTGAAAAACATTCATATTTTCATAGGGATTTCTATTTCGCAATTTTGACCATGGATCTCCTCTTGAACTAGGGAATCTGGCATCTGCCCTCTGTGCGTTTGCTATTTGCACCAACGTGGGTGTATTGTATATGTAAAACACCTTATCAGCCATATCCTTCATCGCCTCTCGAAGATAGGGGAGATGTACTCTATTCCCCCGTCCGGGTTTGGATAATGCAAGACCTGCCATCCCCTCCCCTGTTTCAGGAAACATGAGCAACTTTATCGCTTTGATTGGGCATCCTGGTATAGGCTCGGGCTTAGTAGGTTCTGTTGGCTGTGTAGGATTGGTTGGGGCCGTAGGTGGAGTAGGTCTAGTCGGCGGTGTAGGTTCGGTTGGCGATGTAGGCTCAGTAGGTCTGCAGTCTCCTGGTAGCACATGAACTCGTATTCTCTTCCTACCAAGATATGCCCCCGAATTGCTGACAACTTCTACAATAACCTCATAGTCTCCTGGATTCATATCTTTAGTAGCGTGCAGCCAGAAGTAGGAGCTGACCGAACCATCGCACTCGAGCACTTCTTCATTTGGCTGATGCTCCTTCACCGTGATGCCGAACCATGCTCGCATACCCGATGGATGTTTTATAACCAAGAATACTTTTTCTTGAGCATTCATCAGATTAAACCTAATGTATTGAGGATTGCAAATCTTGATTGTGATTTCTTGTGGGATAACCAAAACTGGGGGAGTTGGTTCACTTGGTCTTGTGGGAATAGTGGGATGAGTTGGCGCTGTTGGGGGTGTGGGTGAAGTAGGTTCTGTTGGCTGTGTAGGATTGGTTGGCGCTGTGGGTGGCGTGGGAGTAGTAGGTGGTGTAGGACTGGTTGGTGTACCTGGGATCTCATACTTATCCCATTTCCAGAAATTTCTGTTGGGCTCAAGACAAGCACCTAAACCAATGACCTTTCCCGCAGGCAAGTCCCTTAACGAATCATCGAGGAAGCTTACATTCCCCATGACAGAGGTATACCCTGTCAGGTGATGACCAATGCCTCTGCGTACCAGTTCATTCGGACTTAGATGCCCTGATGCTACGCTGTTGAAGTCTGCTTCTGTCTCAAACAACCCCCATATCTTGAGATATCTTCCTTGCGTTGGTGGTGGAATTGATGGTGCAGGAGCCGGTGGCACAGGCCGTGGTGCAGAAGGTGTCGGACCTGGCAAGGGCCTGAATCTGTATCGAGGTCTCATGACAAGAGACGGATTACCACTGCGCATGGTCAACAGCACATCTCTATGGATCCAAATATAGCCCCCATCACCCCACCCCCCACCCCAGCTGTTCCTTAACTTAAAAGCAGTAACCCTATGTCCATCGGGCGTGAGGTAATTGTCGTTGTAGCCCACTATGACCATGGCATGGCCGCCACTAACAATACCAAAGGTTGATTCAAAATAAGGTACTCCCAACGCAGCCTGGAATACAGTGGTGCTGTTGATTGTAATCAGGACTGGATTTCCATTTTTAAGCTCCCGTATCCATGTAGTGTGATCTGAATTTACCAACTCAACCCCCGTTAGATAGGTTGTGAAAAGAGTTTGTCCTTCAGAGATCAAAGCAAGCGAGGGCGCCATCGCAAATTGGCCGAGAGCATGGCCATCATATCCAGGAGCCCTTTCAAATCCAGGTTGGTATCCTACTTTAGAGACGTTATATGGATAATTATTATCCCAACATATGCCGAACTGCTCTATGGCTTCCTTAACCCATCCTATGGTCGCCCCCCAATCAATATCTTTTACGTTCGGGCTGTGGAAGGGGCAATGTTCAATGGAAGGATTATGCACACCAACACCATGATCGACTCGATTTGTTCTGTAATCAATTTTTTTCCTATTGTAAAAATAGTTGTACAATACTGACAACCATGGCCTATTGGCTCGGTAATCCCCCTGGGAACGATAGATGACATACTCAAAGACCGCAGTTGCAGCCATGGCTGTACAGCTACCTAACCCATGTGCCCCATCTCCTTGACTTCTTATTCCCGCAAATCCAGGAGTGAGATCAATCATTCTTCTTTCCTCACCCCAGGTATGAATGCGGCAGTATTAGTCGGAGGATCGTCTTTCTTTGGTTTAGCTATGCTCTTTTTGAATACATCATCTTCCACAGGAATAATGATTTCGTCTACTCTCGGTCTTTGCTGGAGATGCTCTCCCTGGATTCGCTCTGATTTACCAAATCCATTATTACCGAACGGCTTATCGGTTATGCTTCTTTCTTTGCCATCAACATAAGTAGACAAGATATAGCACCAGAAACCAATAGGCACTTCTTGAAATTCGAAATTACCTTCAATATCAGTTTGCCTGGGCCCAAAAATTTCCCGATGCTTGTAGAAAACTTCGTAAACCTCAGGGTAATCCTTGGAAAGCCTTACTAAGTCTTTTTCATTCAAGGTGTCATATACAAACTCCAGTTTCTTGTCAGGCAAAACCTTCCTTTTTTTAGAATCAGCAATATGGATCTTAATGAACACTTGTGCATTCTCAATCCCTCTGGTAAATTGGTTCTTGGAATAACCCAGTACAGATCCTTTCAGGCTTGCATATCCAGTTAGTATGTTTGGCATGTTATCCCTCGATTACTTTTCCTTTCATTTTCTTGGCAGCAGCATCCACTCCCTCTACTTTAGGCTCCCAATTCCTAGGTGGACGGGGAGTTGTTGGATTCGTTGGCGATGTTGGGCTGGTAGGGCTTGTTGGCGATGTTGGCTGCGTAGGTGCGGTGGGACTGGTAGGACTAGTCGGTGCAGTTGGATGTGTAGGCGGTTGAGGATGTGTGGGAGTCGGCTGTGGTGGTTCAGGATGGGTTGGATGGTCATGTGTTTCATGTTCACCACCCTTTCCCTTTGTCCAATGTATTATGAAGCAGATAATGCCTAATATCAACGCAACTGCTCCACCCAAAAGCGACCACTGTCCTGTCTGGCTGTAAACCTCGGCACTAGGCAATGAAGTTTTTTCACCAAAATCAACCATGAAGCCGCCAAATGCTATTGCAATAGTTCCTATAAGCAGCCACAGAACACATTTTAAGTAAGTCTCATCCGGCAATTTGGGGATAAGATACAGCATGATGAATATGGGAGCGAGGCCGAGGATAATAGCTATAAATGCAGTAAACTCATGAAGCACAAACAGCATAACTCGTTCAGGCATCATTATGACTGAGATGAGCGCAACAACAAGAGCTACTGTCCCTGAAATCTTTCTTTGATTCTTGAACAGCTTGTTGCCTGCAAAGAAAAATATAGCAAAGAGCATGAAGAACAGGAACAGCTTCGCATATATGATAAACAAATCATCTCCTGCAGTTGCTGCAACATTGAGATCCTTGAACAAGAATCTGAGGAAATCCTTCATTATCTGGGGCACATACTTAGATTCAGCCAACACGATTTGCAGGGATATAAGCAGGCCGATGATAGTAGGCCAAACTCTTTTTTGCCTGATCTTAACCATGCTTTATCAACTCCAATATAGCATCAATTAACTGCTCGTTTTTGATGCTGTAGAACACATGCTGGGCTTCTTTCTGCGGTGATACCAGGCCTGCCTGTAAAAGTTTGCGCAGTGCAATAGAAATGTTTGGCTGGGATTTCTTGACTATAAGGACTAGTTCAGAGACGCTTTTCCGGCTTTTCTGCAATGAAAGGAGGATAGCTAAGCGCGTATCATCGGCAATAGCCTTGAGAATACTCAAATCATAACCCATGTGAGAAGTTATACATATTTAATTATTTAAATCTTTCTATATTTAAATAGAAATATATTTAAATATAAACATATTTAAATTAATAAATATGAATTATCCAAAAAAATCATTTCTTTCCCGCGAGCGCAGCCTGTTTCTTGGCTTTCTCAGCCATTTTCTGAGCCTGGGAAGCCATCGCTTGAGCTTCACCAGCTAGTTTTTGCTTCTGCGCAACAGCACGCTGAACCTGTTTGGTATGTTGTTCCCATTTTCTCTTGAGGCTGCTGTTCCGGTGAATCAGACGAGAAACACTTCCCTCAAGGCGAATGCTGAGATGCAATAAATAGTCAGCAGCCCTCCTATGCTCAAACTCTTCTTTTTTCGACGCAGTCAACAGCCCCCGAATATGCTTTAGATACTCTTCCACCCTTCCTGCATAGGCAGGCTGTTTTTCAGAAATTGATTCAATCTGGCGGGCATCCCTTTCTAAAGTAAACAAGATAGAGTTATTCACCTTTTCAGTGAAATCTTCCATCCGTTCCAAAGCTTCAAAAATCTCCTTATCATAACTGACCCGTTCAATAGGTTTTGCAGTCCTGTGTTTCTTGAGGAGGGTTTGTAAGGTACTTAACTTGAGAAATATATCATCAAAGAGCTGCTGGAAGCTTTCCAGAGTCTCAACAGTCTTGGCCATAGTTAATCCCAGAATTCCTATATATTTAAAGCTTTTGAAACATGGTTCTGTCCCAAGTGAAGGTTAGCAGCCTAAAGTCAAACCAAATCCAAATTAGCGGTGAACTGACAAAGGGGTAGCTCCATCCGGGAATATGTCAGTTATTCATAGGGATCATCCAAGGTTTGAAGCTGCTAACCCAAGCGAAGCGAGATTTGGGACAGAATCTGAAACATATACTTTGCCCTATCACAACTTTTAAATAGTAGTTTCCTTAGGATGAAATTAAAACTTACAAAAGGTGATATCATGCCAGCATCAGGAATAGCATTAGTCAAGCAAAAGATTGTCCAGAGTTACAAGGCGAACGCATGGATACTCTATAACATCATTAGAGAAGCCCAAGTACTACAGCAGGAGATGCGGCAGTTGCACGATGTGCAGGAAAGAGAAAAGATGGATGTGAGAAGAGCCGATCTTAATCATACTACAACTGATATACAAACCGTTGAAGCGATTATGGGTAAAGCCATCGGTATTACAAAAAACCTTTCCCTCAATACTGTGGAATTTTACAGGCGGTTATTTGTGGAGTTGCTTCAGGAAGTAAAGACCGATAGGGTTATTATCCAGCAAGGAATCTCCCAACATTTGGCAGCCATGATGAAAGCTACAGATATGAAGGATCTTGCCGAGTTCAAGCGGGCGATGACGGATCTTGGAAATAAGGCTATCGCTTTGGCAAATGCGGTTCCAGAGCGAGTCTAGACGTAACATTTATATACTTCTTTTTTTAAATAGTTTTTATGAGAATTGTTATGTTTGTGATCAGCGCTTTGTTGGCAGCTGCAGGCATCATGGCTTTTTTTGAGGAGGCCCTTCCATCAGGAACCTTCTATCACATCATAGTAGTGGGCATAGGAGTTTTGGGGCTCATAGCAACCTTTGTTAACGTTACCATGATTGGAGTCTCAAAAGTGGTTTCATTTTTTATCTATGTTGCAGCCATAGCCGCTGGGGGTATACCTCTAGTGAGCTTGACGATTCTACCAACGGGCATCGTATACAATCTCATCATCACTGGAATAGGTGCCCTAGGAATACTATTCAGCTTCTTTGGTTAAGGAGAAACAGCAGCCTGCTCAATTGCATCCAGGCTGTTGGAATATTTTATCATTTCTTCATCGATTTGGACAATCTGTTTGTCTAGTTCTATTAGATTATGAAGAGTTTTTATCGCATCGCTAAGGCTTCCATATGCTAAATCGGTATATCTGAACCAGAAGCGCAGATTCACCAGGGGGACTGTAAGCATCCTTTCCTGTGGTTTGACTTTGGCTAAGGATTCTATTGCAGTGGTAAGCTTCTTCCTGAACAATGCATGATCAGCATCAGACCTCATTTGGGATAAATCCTTCCTCTTTTTTTCAAGGTTTGCAACAAAGGAAACTACAGTTTTTGCCTGTAAGTTTTCTGACGCTAAGTTTCGGGCTTTCCTGCTTAGAAACCAGCTTTTTCCCAACGCTCTTAGAATATCCTTTTGTTTGTTCTCATCAGTTCCAGCTTCAGTCACTAATTTCCTTATCCGCTGGATCAATACAGTAACACGTGCATCAATCTCCTTGCTTTTATCCTGTCGATCTTTCCCTACCTCATAGTTGAACAATTCCTCTAACTTTTGTCTTGCAATAGCAGCTCGTCTTGGAATCTCTCCTGATTTGATAACGCTGCCTGTCTTATACCTCATATAGTAATCAACATAGTCCCTGATTTTGTTGAGGAATGCAAGCACATGCTCGTCTGATTCGAGATTTTTGATATCAGTATCCATAAGCTCTTTGGTATACGCTTGTTCTTTCTGGGTGAATCCAAGCGCTCGTTTCTCCTCTTTCTCAGCTTTCTTTTCCTCTTTAGCTGCATCTCTCTCTGCTTTTGAAACCACATCATTTCCACCAGTAGAGCCATGGGGAGTTGATTCAGTGCTGCCAGCACCGCCAAAAGCTCCTGCAAATCCTACAAAAGCAGCAATCAATCCAAACAAGCCGCCTAATGAAGCCCACTGGCCGACCTGGCCATATAGTTCAGCATCAGTGCCGGAAACCGTGCCAGCAAATCCAATCATGTAGCTGCCGAATATTATTGCAAGGACTGCCACTAATAGCATGATGATGCTCCTCATTGCCTTATGCTCTGCAGAGATCTTATGCCGTAAGTATAATCCAATCAAGACAGGCACTAAGCCAAGCAATATAGATACCACCGCACTATACTCACCGAACAAAAACAGCAAGAATGCCTTGGGAATGAGGATTGTTGATATTAACGCTGCGATAAATGCAACGACGCCTGCAATCCTTCTTGAATCCTTAAATAATTTGTTAGTTCCAAAGAAAAATATCGCATAGATCGCAATGAAGACAAGAAATTTTGAATAGTACACAAAAGCTTCAGTTCCTGCCTGCGCTTCCTTGGGCAAGGTGATGAACACAGCCTTCAGCATGTCCCGCAAGATTTGAGGGACATAATTGGTGGCTGCAAGGACTATATCCATACTAAGAATAAAGCTGATTATACCTAAAAGCAGTGGTTTAAGCCTCATTAGTTTACACCAATTTCTAGCTAAATCTACCAACTGGCAAAACCCTTATATAAGCTTTTCTATGCAGAAAAAGCCCTATGTAAGTCGAATCTTTCTTCGAGATATAATCAACAAGATCAGTGCCAGCAGAATTATGATACTTATAGATACTGTAGGAAAAATTGTTTGAGGGCTTAACTTATCTTCCACCAAGTTTGCGCTGGCAACCAAATAATTCCTTTCATTGTAGAAGTTTATCTCCTTTGCATCATCAAAATAAGGCACTATCAAAGAAAAGTCAGTCTCGTTGAGCCTGATGATGCCCCCTTCCAAAACACCCAAAACCTCTGCATCATAGAACACATCCACCGGAAGATTAAACCTGAATGAGTACAGATTATTATCATCAACAGAAACTATCTCCAGCCTATAGCCAGAGTCAGGCTGATACAGCCTATCAGGGTAGTATCCAAGCGTAGTTGTCTTATCTACTACTGAAATGAATCCATCATCATAGCGGAGGTGCACTACCAAGACCTGCTCTGCTGATACCATCGGAATCATCACCAGCAGCAATAGCCATATCCTTTTATCCATATGCGTCTAACACCTGTCGGATTGCATCTTCATTTATAGGGCCATACTCATGAATGTAAAGCTCCTTCATGATAGACGTTGCAGTTCCCCTATAAGCAGTGTCAATGCTGCACCCATTATTATCATTAGGATTGGGTGTACCATAGCATTGTCCGGTTATACTATTCCACTTACAGCTCGTACCGCAATTGGGATAGGCATCTGGGTCAAAGCCAGGATAGTTAACTATATACTCATCTGCTAGCCCAAACTGATGCCCGAATTCATGGATTAGCACATCCTTATTATCCGCAGTATTGACCTTTGCCGTATTGCCAACCTGGCTTGATCTGACAGGATTTAACACATCGTTTAATTGGTTTCGGTCTGCCAGAACCACGATATAGTCATGAGGGCAATTTGCAGCCATCAGATTTGTTTGATACGAATCACAGTCTATATAATTAAAGCCAGGCACAATACTGCAGCTTAAACTAAAATCATCAACTCTATAAAAATTAAATTTCTCCTGGCTCGAGTTGTATGGTTCGGTTGCAAGGAACACATCATTTACATATCTTGATACGTCACCCGCAAAAGTAGGTATGGTATTGTAATTATATCCTAAGAACACAATATCGATAGCATTCTCTGTACTATACTTGACCGAGACACATTCTGCAGGTTTAGCATTATCTGCAGGAATTATCTTGGTCTCGTTTCCCAAGCCCTGCAGATATATACTCAATTTTCCATCAATCACCTTCAGGCAGAGTGGATTCTGGTCAACTGCTATGTTAGAGACTGCACGAGGGGAAAATCTTTCAACAGGCTCAAAGAAGAGGTTTTTGTCAGCATAGATGATCTTATTCTCCGTCACTTTCTTATTAGTGTAGGGCACAAAATCCTCATCGCCTATAAAACAAACCGATTCAATGCCCGGAGGCAGCGCAAAAGTTTCCTGCGAAACACTATTGACTGACGTTGAAATGGATTTAACTTTATTCTGAAGGCTTAACTGGAAATTTGCCAGTTGCGTTGCCCGGGAAGCATTTTCTAGATTATGCACTGCAATGATTCCAGCAACTATTACGCCTATCGCAACAAACGTAAACATGATGTAGATAAAAGGCGTGCCGATTATCTGGGCTTTCATCATTTTTTCTCTTCAGGCTTTGCTTATTTAAAGATTTTGTGGAAATATGTCTGAAAGTTACCACTTTTATAGATGAAAAGCTTTTATATACCGGTTCATTTCCGTTCGATTTGGAGGGCTGAAAAATGCATCGAGCTGAGAAAGTTGCCTATTTTTCTAGTGAACATGGTCACGAAGGTCTTCCCCTAGGTGGCGGTCTGGGAATCCTTGCTGGCGATGCAGAGAAATCGGCCGCAGACCTTAAGCTACCCATGGTTGCAGTCGGTCTCCTGTATCGAAATGGTTCATTTCATCAAGTACTTGATGCAGAAGGACGACAATCACAAACCTATAACACTCCCTTTGATAGAGAAAGACTGGCCGATTATCATAAGGATACATGTACGGTACCACTCCAAGACAGGAAAGTGAGGATCAGTGCAGGCGAATTTTATGTTCGTTCTACCGTGCCTGGAGACAAGAGGAACTTCGTTCCACTGTTTCTTTTGGAACCTACTGAAAACGGAAATGGGCATGATGATACTCTAGCCGATACATTATACCCTACAGACACCTATAAAAAGCTCTGCCAGCAAGCCATACTGGGATATGGCGGTGTTCATGTCTTGGAGCATATGGGCTTTGGTCAGTTAGAGAGATATGTACTCAATGAGGGTCATGCCGCACTGGCCATCAATGCTCTACTAGAGAGATATGGGGGAGATATTGACAAGGTGAGAGCGCATGTCTTTTTTGTTACTCATACCCCTGTTCCTGCGGGGATTGATGTATTCACCGATTTTGACATTAAAAATGCCATCCCTCATCTGCCTTTTGTCTCTGAAGCAGTCAGTCGTGGTGGCGATAATAGTCTGCATATGATGAAATATGCGATGGGGACTGCGCGCCCTGGTAGCTCCGTTGCAGTTGCACGCTTGCATGAATTAGTTTCAAAAGCCCAGTTCTATCAGTTCCCCAATATGGATGCTTTAGGTTCTATAGACAATGGTGTTCATCTTCCTACATGGACTTCTCCTGAGGTGCAACAGTTATACGATAAGTACACTAATGGGGTTTGGAGGACCGATCCAAAGACCCTTGAACTGGGGCTACTCTCAGTTAAAACAGACGAAGTAGAACAGGCACACAGCGCATCGAGAGGAAGACTCGGGCAGTTCTTGAAGGATAATCTAGGTCAGCGAGTTCGAGGGAATGCAGAATATGATCCCGGAAGGCTCACGATTGGTTTTGGCAGAAGGTTTGCCACTTATAAACAAGCAACCTTGATATTTGATCAGATGACCCGCCTTGAAATGCTGGGGGATAATATCCAGCTTGTTTTCTCAGGAAAGGCGCATGAAGCGGATGATCCAGGAAAGGCAGTGATTTCTGACTTGTTCATGAAAATGGCTTATTTGCGCGGAAAAGTACCCATATTCTTTATAGAGGATTATGATATGGCAGTCGCAAAGCTTATTGTCCAGGGAGCGGATGTCTGGCTTAACAATCCACGGAAGCTGCGTGAGGCCTCAGGAACCAGCGGTATGAAAGCTGCAGCAAATTTTGTCCCGCAGATTTCTATTCCTGATGGATGGTGGATACTGCAACAGGCTCCGGAGGGGTACCGGTTGCCCAAGGGTTTAGTAGAGGGGGTAACTGGTTGGGGGATTGGAGAAGAGCCTACGGGGGAGTATATCGCAAGGATAACCGATCTTTCCAAAACCGGTAATTTTCAAGCACTTGAGGCAGTGAGATCGAAAGAGAGGATTGACGCTGCGAATCTCTTTATGGACAAACTAGCTGAAGTGGTGGTGCCTCTGTTTAGGTCAGATAAGGACACGTGGAGAAAAATAGGCAGATCTGCAGCAGCATTCAATGCTTCCTGGTACAATACTCACCGCATGATCCTTCAGTATTTTGAAAGAATGGGCGTTGATGTCCCCCAGCTTGATTTGTTGTCCAATTAGTAAAATTTATAACCAACTATTAATATTCTCTTTCTATGCTTGACATTAAGTTCATAAGAGAGAATCCTGAAATAATAAAAAAGGATTTAGAGAAGCGCCAAGACAAGGAAAAGTCTGCCTGGGTAGATGACCTTCTGAAGAAGGATAAGGAATATCGTCAATTGCTTGAAAAAAATCAGGAATTGCGGCAGAAACGGAACCAGCTTTCTGAAGAAATCAACAAGCTCAAGAAGCAGGGCAAGGACATTTCTGCTGTACTGAAGGAATCCAAGGAATTGCCGCAGAAAATAAAGGATGTTGACGAGCAGATTGCTTCTTTGCAGGAAAAGATAACACATTACTTGATGCGTCTGCCCAATATTCTCCATGAATCTGTTCCCCTGGGCAAGGACAGTTCAGAAAATAAGATAATCAAGAAAGAAGGAAGCATTCCTAAATTCGATTTTGAGTTGAAGCCGCATGGAGATCTCATCGAATCATTGGGGCTGGCAAATTTTGAGCAGGCAGCAAAAGTGGCAGGGCATGGCTTCAATTACCTGATTGGAGATTTGGCATTATTGGAACAGGCATTGCAAAGGTTTGCCATAGACACCTTAGTCAAGAAAGGATTCCTCTTGGTTGAGCCCCCCTTGATGCTGAGAAGAAAGCCCTATGAAGGGGTTACTGATTTGGCTGACTTTGAGACGATGATGTATAAAGTTGAGGGTGAGAACGAAGATCTCTATCTCATTGCAACATCCGAGCATCCGATCGGAGCCATGCTCATGAACAAGACATTGGAGGAAAAGGACCTTCCACTAAAATATGCAGGCGTAAGCCCCTGCTTCAGGAAAGAGATTGGCAGCCATGGTATTGATGAAAGAGGGCTTTTCAGGGTGCATCAATTCAATAAGATCGAGCAGTTCATCTTCTGCAAGCCAGAGGATTCCTGGAAATTCCATGAAGAGCTGATAAAGAATGCTGAAGAAATTTTCAAGAAATTAAAATTGCCATATAGGGTTGTCACTATATGCACCGGCGACATTGGTATCGTCGCAGCAAAAAAATATGATCTGGAGGTCTGGATGCCACGGGAAAAAGCCTACAAGGAAGTGGTCAGCTGCAGCAATTGCACCTCGTATCAGGCAGTTAGACTCAATATCAAATATCGTAAAGGAGCAGACAAGGAATTTGTCCATACCTTAAACTCAACCGCAATCGCAACAGGCAGGGCTTTGAGAGCCATCCTTGAAAACAACCAACAAAAGGATGGTAGCATTAAGGTTCCTGATGTGTTGCAAGAATACTTGGGAAAGAAAGTCATCGGAAAATGAGAATCCACGGCATAGCCTTTGTCATTGTAGGAGCAATAGTTGCGATCTATAGCTATATGCTCGATTCAAAAAGTTTGCTCCTGTTCCTCATAGCCGGCATTTGTTTTATCCTCTTTGGGTTGTTTAGGATGCTTACTTCTAAGAAACCGAAAAAAACTTCCTACAAAATCGCCCAGAATTTCTGCTCCAGTTGCGGAACAGCTGCCCATGACTTGCAGAATTTCTGCCACAATTGCGGCAATAGGATGTTCCATAAGCATCAGTAAGTGGCATAATCTGGTTGCAGCATAATAAACTTTAAAAACATTGCATCTTTTCTTCTCAGGATGGCTTTATTTAAGGACATGCTAAAATCAGACGAATCCTTGATCAGGGATGATGTTCCCCTGGACTACAGTTTTATGCCTAAGCTGGTCCCCCACCGGGAGACCCAGCAGCATTACATCGCCTCATGCATCAAACCATTGATGCAGAAGCGCAATGGAAAGAACCTTTTCATCTATGGCAAGCCAGGCATCGGGAAGACCCTGCTGTGCAGGCATGTATTGGATGCGCTCGAACAGGAAGATACTCCTGAAGAAGTTATCCCGGTATATATCAATTGCTGGCAGAAGAATACCAACTACAAGATCATTCTGGAGATATGCCGGTTATTGGACTATAAGTTCACCCAGAACAAAAGGACTGAAGAACTGTTTGACATTGTAAAGCAGGCACTGAATAAGACCTCAGTTGTATTTTGTTTTGATGAGATCGACAAGCTGGAAAACATGGATTTGGTCTACCAGATGTTGGAGGAGATTTACCGGAAGACTTTGATTTTCATAACAAACCACAAGTCTTTTTTAGAAAATATTGACCAGCGTCTTAAGTCCCGTTTGATGCTGGACCTGCTTGAATTCAAGCCGTATACCTTTGCAGAGACAATTGATATACTCAAGGAGAGAATAAAAATAGCATTTGCCGATAACTGCTGGGATGCTGATGCATTTGATATCATTGCCAAGAAAACAGCAGAGAACGAAGATATCAGGACAGGCTTGTTCATGATCAAAGAAGCGGGCAGGATTGCGGAAGAGGACTCCTCGCGGAAGATTACCAAAGACCATGCCCAGAAAGCAATGCACAAGACTGAGGAGGTCAACATCAGGAGTTCTGCAGATTTGGATGATGAGGTAAAGACAATCCTTGCGCTTATCAAGAACAATTCCGGATTGAAGATGGGTGAGCTGTATAAGCTCTATCAGGAGAAAGGCGGTGCAGCAGTCTACAAGACATTTGCCCGGAAAATCAAGAGGCTAGAGGAAGGCAATTTTGTTCTTTGCGATAAGGTTGAAGGAGGCCCTGACGGAAACTTCACAGTCGTTACGTACGCCAAGACGAAGAAATTAACCGATTTTTAAAAACATTTAAAACTTCTCAACCATTTCTCTCTCCTATGAAACGTTTAGGGGGAATAACAGTCGGTTCAGAATTAGATATTTCTCCTTATGGCACATTTCTGGAAGTGAAGCCTGATAAGTTGATAGCTTCTCAGCCGTTCTCTAACTTAGAGTCTATCTCCATCCATCGGAGTCGGAATGGTTTTGCTGCAACTATACACCAGCCAGGCCAGGTGGAGTCTATCGCACAGAAGGCAAGAGCCTGGGGTGTAGGTTTTGCAAGCTTTAAGCGGGTAGCCCAAGATGATTATCTGTTTGTATCAGTAGTGGAATATGGCGACAGAGCAGCCATTGTTAGAAGGTCCAGTGCATTATCATGGGATTTTTACATTGTCCGAGAGATAATTGGTGGCAAGGAAACAGATACCGTAGCAGAAGGTATTGTTGCACCCCGCTGGATGGGTGAAGAACAGAATGACGTAGCAGTCATCGATGGCATTTGGTCCAGGTGTATGGGTGAAGCCCCGTATGTACATGCTGATAATCGTTCACGAAGGGCTTTGTTGACTGCGATGGAACACGAGTTAGCAAGAGATAATCGCTTGGTGAGATGCTGCAGGGACTGGGGCTTGAGGACTGACCAATTGTTTTATACAGCGAATGATTTTAGAGACTTAAGAAGGCCAGACGGAGATATTGTCATGGCAAAAGTGCTATGCCCTAAGTTTGATACGCTTCTCTTGCAATATCTTCCTACCTAACTCCAAATTCAGAAAATTTTTCTTTCAATTCCTCTTTCTTGACTTCAACCTTCTCAACCTGAGCAGCAGGCGGTCCTCTGTTGCAGAAACCTATCAATGCAGCCAAATCTTTTGTTTCACCCTGCGCCACAATTTCGACATCGCCATTCTCCAGATTCTTAACATATCCTTTCAAGCCTAATCTGACTGCAATATCTCGAGCAGAAGCTCTGAAGAAAACCCCCTGAACTCTTCCTGAAACGATGATGCGCAGTTGGTTCATAGGTATTTCCCGAATTGGGCTACCTGCCCGTCGAGTGTATCCTCAGGATCTCTGCCAACCTCGCGTAAGACAGCTGCGGTAAGTTGAGGAGTGAGCAGTTCTGTAAGCAAACTCGTAAGATCAGAGTGTCTTGCATGCGTACCATCACGCAATGCTTTGGCTATTTCCACCCAGAAGGTAGTTTCTTGCATGGCGGGAAAATTCATCACGTATGCGCGCTCGTTATGTACTACTATAGGCGTATCGCCAGGCGTGTTTACCATCAAAAGTAGATTCAAGATTTGCTCACGCTGAGTTTGATTATCCGCATAGAATGACCGCGCAATGTCCGTCATGCTCGCTCCGAGAGCATGTACTGCGAGAGCAATGTGGATGTCAAATGGATACGGACCATTTGCTGGTCCAATTTTACGGACATCGCGGAGGGCAGTAACTATCTCAGCATAATTTGCACCTAGTCCCTCTCTCAAGGATCGGGGGACATTAGTCCAGGATTCGGTTACATTGCGCAATGCCAAAGCATTTTCAGCATGGCTTGCCGATGCGCTGTGCAAAACTCTCGCGATAGTAGTGGGAACTTCATGCGTCATCTGCGTGGCGAAATAATCAAATCTTTCATCCGCAGGCAGCAGTAGTCGCTCTCGGACGACTCTCGCAATATTACCGTCCCAAATTAAGGAAGCCGTATTTCCATAAATGACGTGTCTATATTTTGCCTCAGTAAACTTGTCAGGTCTCAATGCAATGGCGATTTGTTCATCAGTAGCATGGGTTTCCTGGACGATTATTTGGTAAATATATGCTCCACTCGCCCTCGGACCGAGTGCTTCATATATAATTCTTATTGGATTTTCAACATGTGGATTCTCCGCTAGGTATCTGTGTACTGCCGTTCTGACTTCCGGTGATTTCATAATAAGTGGAAACACGATGAAATTTAAAAAATAACCGATTTTTCTTCCATAATGAAATAAACATCACTGGACATCATACTTTGTCCAGTGCCACAAGCCCCACCTAGCCAGAATTTGACCTGCGCAGCCGGTGAAGCAGCCCACTCACCCACAAGACACCTGCCTGTGTGAGCTATTTAAACCAGTCCGATTCAATAATGATTGGAAAGAAAGGCAGGGGCAAGTCACACACTCCTCAGCTCCTGCCTGGTCCTTTTCCAAGAGGTGAAAAAAATGGCGCAATGCAGTTTATGTGGAAAAAGAATTCAACCCTACTTTGAGGTCTGTTTTCAATGTTATGAGGATACTAACACAGAATCATTTCAGTTCCCCGAGCCAAAGATCCGTTCAGACTTTATGAAAGAAATGGGAATCTATTGAGGTGAAAAAATGGACCTATCTCACGAAACAATAAAAAAACTGTTCTACAAGCAGACCAGAAACCTTACGTTAAGGACATGCAAGGTAGATTTATTTGACATGCAGTTCTCAGACAGGTGGTTGTGATTTTTAGAAAACCAGATTTCATGGAATGGGAATCATATAAGAAGAAGATAGACTTTATCGAGATATTCCACTTCCAGCAGTCCTGCCGGAAGCAGAGCATAAGAAATTTATAATTTATATATCTCTAAAAAAATCATAACTGTGTTATCCAGAAACTATTTCCCTACGGTGAGTTTGTTCCATGTATGAAACTCACACGAGGGAAACTTATGGAAACAATAAGAAGAAAGAATGAAGGCTGGACAACCTATCAGGCAAGAAAATAGCAGGTATTTCTATAAGAAGAGTCAATCAAATCTGGGAGTTGTATGTGTTTCTACTTCACTAGCAAAAGTAGCATTTGAATACAATCCGAGAGGTTGAAAGCCTTCTTTTAGCAT
>DATDXC010000031.1:0-2164 GCA_035289425.1 Candidatus Nanoarchaeia archaeon | reverse complement strand
CCTTTCTTCCAATTAGTAAGAACTGATCCAACATTAGCAATACTGCAGCAATGGGCTATACAGGCCGGCAGGATTGATCAAGCATTTGCAGAGATTCTTACCAATATGCTTGCGAATCCGACTATCAATCCATCTATGTATGCAGCCATAAGGGAAAATCTTAATGATGAGCTTGGAAATGGAAATCCGCGACAGGAACATTTCACACTATTTCAGGATGTTCTTGAAGCAATTGGGGTAAGTACCGAACAATACGTAACTACACCGATGACGCAAGGAACAGAACGAATAATTTATAGCTTGTTAGAATCCTCGCGAGGAACCGATCCTATACCAATTTTAGGCATGATGGCCAGTGAAGAACTTATCTGTCCAAATGAATTTCCCCTGTTCTTAGAAGCAATGTCGTGCTATGGTACACCACACCAATTGCGGTATTTTGATGAGCACATCCAAGCTGACGTTCGCCACTCCTACGATCTGATTAGACTTTGTTATCAAGCTGCCGGGGGAAGTCCAGAACAGATCAGGGGTTTATTTCGATGGCAAGCTGTAGACTTAGATAATAATGTTACTTTTTACAACGATTTAACAGGGTTAGTTGAAAGCGACCGATGAGTTTACCATAAACCTTTTTAAACTTCTCCTCACTTCTAAATCCCATGAAAAGCATCAATGCCGAGATAGCCAATCTTCTCAATAAGCATGTCTCGATACAGAAATGCCTAAAACGAGAGATTGTCAATGTCAGAGCGCTTGCTGCATTTCTGATTAAGACCTATAATCTGGAGCATTCTTTAGATGCAGTGATCAGCGCCATCCGCCGATATGATCTTGAACAGGTCTCCTTGATAGGCTCAAAAGAAGCGCTGAGAATGTTTACCAAAATGTCCATCTCTACGAAGGATGATGTGGCCAAAATAGTTCTCCGCGACCGGGCTTTCAGGGAAATCTGCCAAGATTATTTGGGAGCAAAACTTCTGAAAGAAAATGCCCGGATCATCAAAGCAAAGGAGACTATAACCTTAGTTGTATCGCAGAAAGAGCTGCAAAAAAAACTGAGCCTGTTCAAATCATCGGATATTCTTCTGGTTGAGAAAAATCTTGCAGAACTGCGCCTGCATTTTCCAAAAGATATCCAGAACATTAAAGGAGTCATCGGCCGGGCCGGAGCAGAATTGGCTACTCATGACATCAACATTGAGGAAGTGGTATACAGCATCCCAGATATGTTATTATACGTCAAAGAAAAATCGCTGGTGGAAGCGCATCGAGTTTTATTAGAGTTGAAGAATTAAACGATCAACAGTTATGGGGCGCGGTAGAAATAGCCATCGCTGCAAAGTGTCTCTCTTATTCCATGTAAGCCGACGCTGGCTCTTTGAGGTTCAACTTTTTTCTCATCTGCTTCCCTTGTTCTTTCTGCTTCAAGTGATCTCAGGGCTTGTTCGAATCTACGCTTATACGCATCAAAAGGAATCACTTCAACATTCCCAGAACCTTCTAAACAAATCTCCTCTGCAGCCCGGTTCATAGGCCCGGCATTCCTGCCAGTTGTGCTGTAGAGAACGATAAAATCCATAACCTTAACGCCGGGATGATACACACCCATCTGTTCTAATCGTCTCATAAGATGAGGATCCATCTCCCGGTCATCAATTGGCCGTACAGCTTCATAGTGTGCTACTTCCTCATCAGTTTGTAAAGGGCGTAAGGCCATCAGTCTCTCTTGTGAGACTGCCTTAAGATTCACCAGATCAGATAATTCATCATCATGCTTCCTGCGAAGCAGACGTAACTGCGTACCTACCGGCATAGATTCATACAATGATTTAGTAAGCTGACCCTTTTTCCGCTGCCTGCTCGAGCTGTTGAGATTGGGAGAAATAGTAACTACTCTGCCGTGCGGCGATAATACGTACTGGACAGAATCCTCATACTGGTTTGTTTCTTCTCCTACCCTCATACCAATAAAAACTAGTTATCCTTAATAAACATTGTGACAAAATTAGGGTGATTTAGGATATTTTGACCTATTTTTAAGAAAAATGACATATAGTTATGGATAGGGCAGGCCCTTCTAGACCAACCTTGACATGCATTAATTTAATAAAACAGCGCCATCCCCAGCATCCATGGACGACGTGCACAAGCTGGCTCTGGA
>DATDXC010000030.1:0-14027 GCA_035289425.1 Candidatus Nanoarchaeia archaeon | reverse complement strand
CCAGGCGGATTTGCCACAACTGTCGGCTATAATGACCTCAACAGCGTTATAGCCTATATTGAAAACCAAGAAGCACATCATGGCATTGTCGCTTGAACATATGGAAGCCTCACCCTTTAGGGTGGGGAGGAGGTCACATTTGAGGTCAAAAATAGTAAATTCTTTTTTTGTAGAAGTTTTGCTGTAAACAAATGCTTTGCTAAGACTACTATCAACATATATTCTTGCTTCGCTAAAATCTGCTGGAGAATAACCTGAATCAAGAGTATCAATAATTTTTAGCTGATTTAAATCATAAATATCAATTTTAGGATTATTGCTCTCCGCTACATAAAGAAGATTGTTTGACTCATCAATATCTAAATCCGTAGATTTGGAATAATACTGCGAATTATTTGCAGAATTATAACTACTATTTTCGGAATATTCGCTATTACTGGAAATCTTTGAAACAAGTAAGTAAATTGCAAAAGCTAAAATCAAAATAGAAATGATAAGGACAACGATACCTACACTCGCTTTTTTGTTCATGGTGGTGTTATTATCTTGGGTTTTATACTTTTAGCCGTATTTCAATCTCTTAGATTTATTCTTTGAATTGTTAACGTTTTCAAAAATTTTTAATCATCTTTATGACATCAATAATGATTTGATAGTATTTATAAACTCTATGAGATAAAATCATTCATCAGCTGCATGGTTTCTGCATCAGTAAATGCAGCCCCATGTCCACCATTGGGAATTTCCCTGATAGTGATGGGGGCACAATCTGTGCAGGCATTGATTTTTTCCTTGAACCCGGGCCAGAGAGCCATTTGGACTTTCCCATCCTTCATGCCCTGAGTGAACAGGATTTTTGACTTATACCCTGAAGTGAAGCTTATCAGGGATCTTTGAATATATGGATCAGGGTTAGTGACTGCGCTCCCATACGCTTCTTTTAAAGCAACACAATACCCTTCAGTGGTTTTAGGGTCTTTTTCATCAAGTGCGCACCTAAAGCTCAGATCAATAGGACCAACACCATTAGCAATGACACCATCAGTCTCATAGAGGGTATTGAGGCGAGTAACCATATACCCACCCTGAGAGTGTCCTACCAAGAATATTCTATTGATGGTTACACCTAATTCAGTCTCAGCATTACTCTTGGTCCAAAGCAAAGCTGCTTCAGATTCTTTGAAATTGTCCCCAAACAACATGCTATGCTGAGGATATGCAACACTGATGATCATGATGTTTTCTTTGGTAATTGCGTTCTTTACAATATCACCCATGTTTTTCGCAAAAGTGATTATCTGTGAATCAGAATCTACGGTTCCATGATACGCAAGTATGACGTCAACATTTTTACTATCTGGTCGATAGACAAATGCAGTTAATTCTGTCCCTTCATAATCAATAAGGATTTGTGATGGCTCTCCCAATGAGGAATTACCAGTTAGTTGGGTACAACTGCCAAGGCAGCAGGCATTAGTATCACTGGCCGGGATAGTTTCTCCATCGCATTTTTGGAGGGTATTACATGCATGCCCATTTTGCTGAGCACAAGTAGATGATGTGTCTGCTTGACCCATTGTTTTGATGAATATGCAATACACTTGTTTTGATTCTTTTCCTATAAACACGGTCATTAGTGTTTTAGAGGGAGGGTCAGCAAAGGTTACTCGGTAAGAATCTTTTAAAGGGATTTGAGAACCGCATTCTTGAACAAGAGTAGGATACGCCTTCTGGATCATACTGGCGCTTACCATCATTGATTGTTCTTTTGCCCCAGGGTAATCTTTCAGAAAGCTCTGGACAGATGGATCATTTTTTGCAACCGTAATCGGGCCCTGCCCTGTGCATCCAAGCAATACTATCACAAGAAAGACAGAACAACATACCCATCCAACATGTTTCATGGGCTATTGAAACTTCAATAGATATATTAATCTTTGTATGTAAAAATAAATTAAAAGAAGCTATGTTTTATTATTCAATCACCGGGTCATTAGGTGATGTACTGGGCATATCATCACGATTAGCAGGGCCTTTTAGCGCTTGGCTTCTCACTCTTTCAATCTGATCATTGGTTAAAATCGGTAAATCTGCACTTATTGCCCCAGGCCCCATGAGGTTAGTTGGGAGGTTACTGTGGGCAAGGGTCAGTGAGTGGCCAAGTTCATGAGCTAAAACAAATGGTTGAGTTTCAATAGTGCCTTTCTTGGTTATTTTAGTCTCCCCAAAATAGACTGTCTGAACAGGCGCCCAATACAACCCTGCTGCGCCTTGCACTGGTGGAGGCATATTTCTCACAAAAACTATGTTCCAAACGTGTTGCCCAGGTTCATTAAAAGGCGCAATATCTCCTAATAGTGACTTGATTTGTTGTGTAGTTTCCTTGCCAGTTAAATCAAATTGTTGAGAATTTATGCTCTTTTTATTGAAGGAACCAAAAATCCATTCTATATCTGCCTGTTTCCATACTTTATTAATTTCTACCAATACAACTCTCATGTCATTTTCAGTTTTTGTACAATCTAGAGTGGGTTCAGCGTCAAAGGAGTAACAATAAAAATTGATTTGTAGCTTTATTGAATCATTAGGAACAGGGGCAGAATCTTGTTTGGCACACCCAAATAATACTATCACAATAAAAATAGAACAAAATAACCCAAATACGTTTTTCATAACTTATTAGGGCAGTACAAGATATATTAATCTTTGCATGAAAACCCCCAAAGTCAAAGCCTTGCACATAAACTGTCAAATTCAATTTTGTTGAGTTCTTTGGATATATCTTAATGCTCAACATATGCAGATGCGGTTGGTGCTGATGGCAGGAGTTCAATTGGGGTAGGATCGCTAAATAATAGCAAAATTTCAGAAATTTTAGGATAATAAGAAAAAGGTAGATGTCTTTTTTTCTGCCCTAATTGTATCATATAGCCCAAATGCCGTAAAGAACAGCCGCCGCCGGTGTGAAGCACATATCCCGGAAACAATCTGTTTTTAGTGTGTAAGCACGATCCCTTTGATTGAGAGCGGAACGCTCACCATCTCAAAAAGGGGAAAAACCATGTTTCTTAGAATACAAAGGGGTTATCCCTGGTATGGCAAAGCCACAGAAACAAACCCAACTGAGAAGAGGCTTCAGCCGTAAAGCTGGAGAATTTCACTTTATCCGGTAAGATTTCTTATTTTGTAAACGTAACCTTTTAATACTAGTTGTAGTAACTTTTAGCCTATGGGACTCAAGGAATTGTTCAGAAAGAAGCTTAAGGAAGTCAGGAAATCTGTAAAAGCTAAATCTGCAAGCCGTAAGGCTCCCAAGAAGGCTGTTAAACGAATTGTATCCAGGAAGGCTCCCAAGAAGGCTGCTCCAAAAGCAACCAAAAAACTAGTTCTCAAGAAGGCAATTAAACCAGGTGTTGTGTCAACAGCCAGCAGGTCTGAATGCCCAGAATGCGGCAGTGTTAATGTGGTCATAAGCAAGATGACTGGTAATACCATCTGTCAAGACTGCGGAGCAATTTTTGCCGGCCTTATACCTGAAGTTGAGCAGAAGTTCGAAGAAGTCAAGAACCAACATTAACTTCATCAGTTCTTTCATTTGGCCTTATGTCTATATCTTGGTTTCTTATTGCCTGATCCTTCTGTAGAATACCTAACCAAGCTATCATAAGGCCATTGTCAACCATGACTTCGTTAGGTGGGATGAAGCATTGTGCATTACGCTCCTTGCACATTATAGTGCACATCTCCTGGAGACGCTTATTGCAGCCGACGCCTCCCCCTAATACCAATTCTCTCTTATCGCAATGAGCCATGGCTCTTTCTGAAACTTCAACTAACATCGCAAAGACCGTTTCTTGTGCAGAGTAAGCTAATTGTTCCTGGGTGTATTTTCCTGTTGCATATTTCTGTTTTAAGTTGGTCAGGATACCTCCTACGGAAATATCCATTCCTTTGACCACATACGGAAGTTCAACATATGACCTCGATTTCTCTGCCAAGGCAGCTATTTTAGGCCCGCCTGGAAATCCAAGGCCAAGAGTCCTTGCAAAATTATCCAGAAAATTTCCTACGCCATTATCTAAGGTCTCTCCAAAGATTCTGTACTTTCCTCCATCATAGGCAATGATCTGGGTGTTTGCTCCTGAAGCATATAGTAAAACCGGATCTTTTGCTTTGGTGAGTGCTTTTCCAATCTCTAAATGGGCAATGCAGTGGTTGACTCCAACCAAAGGGATATTGTATTTCTTTGAAAGTTCTTTTGCTTTCTCTAATCCCACTACTAAGCATGGCGGCAATCCCGGACCTTGTGAAAAAGAGATCAGGCCAATGTCTTTCATCTCTAAGTTTGCTTTGGCCAATGCTTCTTCTACAATATGGTCTTTGGCTTTAAGATGATGCTCTTTTGCTTCTGAAGGATGGATGCCTCCTGATTCTGTGGTGTAAGAAGCCTTGACATTAGCTAGGATATGTTTCTTGCTGTCTATGATGCCTACGCCAAAGGTGTGGGCTGTGCTTTCGATTCCTAAGCAGATCATAATAGATAAGATACGTGACGCATTTAAAAAAGTAATGCTTTAAAACATCTAAGAAGATAGATTATTAACCAACATGAGATCTCTTAAAAACAACAGTTGGATTTATGAATGTACTTGGTTTTACGCCTTCCATTCTGGATCCTCTATTATAAACTGGAATAGGAACTCTTCCAACTTTATATAGATTTAAACGTGCAGCATCTTCCATTAACTTTTCTTCAGGTGAACCTTCATGGCCTCCAGCCGCAATGACTAAAACTACGTTAGGAAATTTAGCTAAAATGTCTTCTAAAATGCTTTCCATTGTCGCTTGCTTCATCAAGGTCGTATATGCCCCCAAATCAGCCACACTTGCTCCCCATCCTAGTTGTTCTGGTGCATGGTTATGATAAGGTATACCAAAAAAACTTAAGTTATATGCCACAACACATTCATCCAAAGTTGCTGGCATATCGATAAAATCACAATAACATCTTCTAATCTTGGCTTTGGGGTTATTTATGTGTAGATTTATATCGACCAGATTTGCTTTTTCGGGAAGATCAAATCTTTCCCTTGCAGGCCAACCTATGAAGTCAACCTTGACAGGATCATTTTCTATGACAATGGCTTGAGTTGCACTAAGGCTAAGGCTAGCATTAGCTATGAGTGCGTTTCTTGATCCTAGATCAACAAATGTTT
Source organism: Candidatus Nanoarchaeia archaeon (assembly GCA_035289425.1). Lineage (GTDB taxonomy): Archaea > Nanobdellota > Nanobdellia > Woesearchaeales > DATDXC01 > DATDXC01. The sequence goes on along the minus strand of DATDXC010000030.1, from coordinate 8,811 downwards.
TTCCCTGGATTACTGAAGCATATTCCTGCATTGCTATAAGCGTCCCAATGGTCCATGGCAGAAAATATCCTGGTCTTTTTGGACCGGTACCTAATGTTAATCCCCCGTCAAATATATCCTGATGTGAATATGTATAGCTTCCTTCTTCTGTCTCATATAAGAAAACAACACCTTCTTTGCCGCATAATATCCTTTCCATTTCCCGCACATGATCTTTTAACTTTGTGTCGATAACAGTTGAAAAATCAAATAATTCAGCATTGGCTACTAAAAGATTAGCTGCACGAAAATAGATTGGCCCAATGGGATAATATCCCCCAACCGTAGTAAAGGCATAAGAATTTCCATCGACAGAAACCAAACCTTGGTGTACATACCTGCCTATCCCTAAAGTTCCAACAAGCCCTGATTCTATCCGGTCCATAGTTGTATTATTCAGCATTCCATATCCTTAGAATAAGGTCTAAGGCCTATCACCTCTTTTGGTTAAGAACACTTTCTGGTTTAAAAAATTATCTTTAACCGGAGTATACCTGACTAGGATGAATTAGCAAACAAGCTTAGTCCATTGGTTCTAAAGAGAAAAGATTTAAATAAAACTCATTGATTACATCTGAATATAGAGTGGATATTGCACCCAGGATTTATTGGGGAAGGTAATAAAATGATCTACAGGGCATATGGTAATTCAGGCGTTATTGTTTCTGCTTTAGGATTTGGATGCATGAGGCTTCCAGAGGAAGGGGAGCATGTAAAAACAGATGTTGCTGTTGAACTTTTACGTAAAGCTATGGGTCTTGGAGTAACCTATTTTGACAGCGCAGTCGGTTATTGTCATGGTGAAAGTGAGGCTACTCTAGGCAAATCAATCGCAGGAAGAGCAAGAGAAAAACTGGTCATATCTACAAAAAATCCTGATAAGAGTAATGATCCGGCCAGATGGCGTGCACATTTGGACACATCTCTTAAGAGACTTGATACTGATTATATAGATTTTTATCATTTCCATGGATTAACCTGGTCAGAATATAGCGAACACCTCCAGCCGTATGGAACGATGGATGAAGCTCATAGAGCAAAAGATGAAGGACTGGTAAGACACTTATCTTTTTCCTGCCATGATGCTCCTGGTAATATAAAAAAACTGATTGATACTGGTGAATTTGCAGGCATGCTGGTCCAGTATAATCTTCTTGATAGGAGAAATGAAGAAGCAATATCCTATGCACATGAACACGGACTTGGCGTTGCCATTATGGGGCCAGTAGGCGGAGGACGTTTAGTGCAGCCGTCTGAAGTCATTGGAAGAATGATCAGTGACGCTAAAAGCACAGCAGAGGTTGCCCTCAGATTTGTACTTTCCAATACTAACGTAACCTTAGCATTGTCAGGTATGGATTCAATAAACATTTTGGAAGAGAATGTAGCAACTGCCTCAAGAGCGGAGCCTCTAAATACAACTCAACGCCAAGAAATTGACGCCATACTGGAACAGATTAGCGGAATGAGCGAATGTACTGGCTGCGGTTATTGCGGACCATGTCCTAATGGTGTAGACATCCCAACAAACTTTACTGCTTTGAATTTACTTAGAGCATGGGGACTTAGAGATCTAGCAACATCGACTTACGTTGCTCTTGGCAAAAGAAAAAAAGAAGATAGTCCTGCTCCAGCATGGGCCGAAGCTTGTGTGGAATGCGGCGATTGTGTAAGTACTGCCCGTGAACCTCCTTGTCCTCAACATATAGATATCCCTGAAAGATTAAAAGAAGTCGCAGATGCTCTCTTTCCAACAAGATAATAGTGTCCTTTTTACCTCTTTTAGTCAGAAGAACACTTTCTGGTTTGAAAAGTTTTAGAAAACTTTAGGTTTAGACAAGAACTAGCTGTGCTACAATAAAAAAGTTTAAACCTTATTTTTTGAGAAGAGGAGCTAACTCCCCTTTCTCATCCATCTCTGTCACAATATCACAGCCGCCTATCAGCTTCCCATTGATATACAGCTGCGGAAAGGTGGGCCAATTGCTGAACTCTTTAACAGCCTGACGGAGCTCCTCATCTTCCAGTATATTAAAAGAACCGAATTCTGCATCATGGGTTCTTAATATCTCTACAACCTGGGCTGAAAATCCGCATTGGGGCTCATCAGGTGTCCCTTTCATGAATAAGAAGACTTTCTTTGATTTGACCAATCCTTCAATCCGTTTCTTCAATTTTGCATCCATGTTTACACCTCTGTCTTGATAGCTAATGCATGAATCTTTTGTTTCAGCTCTTCTTTTAGAATCGGGTATATCATCTGGTGGCGTTCTAACTCTGATTTTCCTTCAAAACCTTTGTATTTTACCTTAACTCCTATATGCGCACCAGTCGGATTGTGTTCGATGTGGTCATGGCTCTGATCTATGACTGTTACTTCTGAGCCTGGAAGCTCTTTTTGGATTTTTTGTTTTACTTGTCCTACAAGGTTCATAATGATGATGGAATGGTGGAAGTTTAAAAAGTGTTTGTTTAAGATGGCAATGCCCAGATTTTGGCTAACCGCTTTTTCACCCATAAAATCCCACCCTAATTAGAATACATCACCGATGGATACGGACCTGGATTGTTATACTCTATTTTTTCTGTCCTTTGGCATGATTGCAGGTTTCTGCCTAATATTCTATTCATGGCTCTCAGGAAGTCTTCAACTTGCAGTCTCCTTTCTAGAGTATATAACAATATTTCCAAAGCTGCTGTCGGATCAGTGTTACTGTCATAATTTGTCGAAATAAACTCCGTTCTTGGAGCTTTGGTTTCCAAAACATTTCTGTAATACACATTCCCCCTGCAGCAATAATAGAAAAATGCATCGGGGGTAGCTTCCACTTTATCAAGCCCCTCTGAGCCTCCTTTTATTTTTGCGAATCCGCCAGGAAGTCTCTCAATCACCGTATCATCCTTTCCTATTGTCCAAGTATTCCTCGGAGACAATACTAAGGTGCCCTCTCCAATACGCCAACAATCTCGTTGTTCACCCATTCCACTAAAATCAGGTCCTCTGCCACTATTCGCATGTCCTGAATACATGGAAATATCTGAATGTGAAAATGAGTTTGTAAATGCGGCAAATGAGTCAAGCATGGTAAATTCAATCCCAGACTTGGACGCCCTTGCAGATATCCTGTGTATGGTCTGCTGCGCTTCAGCACGATCTTGTGGAAATTGACAGTAGATTCCTATCTCAATTTTGTCATCATCGTACAAATTTCCATAGCTAACCTTGTCTGAGAACCTGCCGGTTGGGAGGTCATCTATTTTTCCAACAGGCCTCCATTCAGAAAGAACATGATATACTACATTTGAACGAGGGACGCCCATGCTCATGTCAAATTGAAACTCTGTTGAACTTATGGTTAGTATGTCAGAGAACATCTGCTCCCGGTTGCCCTCATTTATTGGCGGCAATCTATAGGTGTGGGAAAGGCCGTCAAAGTATGCGGTGAACACATCCAGTGTTGTAGTGTGGCTTTGTTTAAGAGTCCTATCTACCCACGCCTTCTCGTCTTTACTGCCTTGCTGCATCAAGATATCAAAGAATCGTTTTGTGGTTTCATTAGTTTCAATTCCAAGAGCTATAAGGGTGGGATGGTATGTTTTGTCTATACCCATATCAAAAAGGGCTTTAGATTTAGCTTTTGTTTCTTCATTTGGCTTAATATCCCTTGTTGTAAAATCACGAATTTCAACATCAGAATAACCCATCAATTCGTAGGCAACCTGACTGATAAATCCTGCCTGACTAGCCCTATCGAATCTAAACTGTTGCATCCGAGTCTTTACCTGTTCTTTGGTCAATTCTAATTCAAATAGTCCTTCAACCAGAGGCAACCGATGATTAACATCTAGCCACCCGATACCAATCTGGGCAGAGTCCTCTAATCTCCAATCATGTTCAAAAAGTAGGTGTGAACGAGCGATCAGGTCATGATTTTTGTACAATTCTTCGTTGACAACAGTAGTTATTTCGTTGCTCCTCCAGCCATCTCTTGCCATATTATTTAATGTAGCAGCATCTTCAATATCCAGAAACATGTTGCTTGCAAATGCCTTAACCTGAGATAATGGGTACATATCACCAATTGAGCCACCAATCATCTCACGGAACAATGGATTATTGATTAATGGACCATTACCAAAGTGATCCTGGTACATCTGCCTTATTTCATCAAAGTTCTGTCCACGTACCATAACCTTTTTAACTAGAGTTATGTCCTCTTTTTGCCCACCCATTTTGTCCCATGCCAGAAAATCAGTTATTGAGATGCTGCCTTTCAACTGTCTCCAGTTATTCACCAGCGTTGCCCTGATTTGTCCAGAGGGTATGGATGCTATGTCAGATGCACTAAAACCATCGGTATACAAAGCAGTCGCTGCTGCCACATTCCTATACCCTAAATGGTTGGCCAAAGTCTCCAGGTCAGGGTTCGCCAGTCCCAAACCCATTAACGACCTTTCAATAGGGGGCTCTTTTGTCAGAAAATCTGTTGCGTTTCCTACATCTTGTAGCACATAAGATCGAGCTGCATTTAGTCCTATGCCAATTGAAGCCAACCCGATATAGACCAGGTTCCTAAGTTTCACTTTAATTCCCCCAAGAGCGTGAATTCTCGCTTATTATTTAATAATTATCTTTTTGCAGTAGTCACAATAGCTTGCCACACAACCTTTATAAATATCCCACCTTTTCTCAACCCTTAATGATAAGCAGCTTTAATGCAAAAGAAATAGAGGAATCTGCCTTAAAATTATGGGAAAAGGAAAGGATATACCATAAAGCTACAGAGAAGAATAAGGATGGCAAGAATTTCTATTTTCTTGATGGACCGCCATACACTTCAGGCAGGATCCACATAGGCCAGGCATGGAACAAGTCTTTGAAAGATTGTGTGCTGAGATATAGGCGCATGCAGGGCTTCAAGGTATGGGATCGGGCTGGCTATGACATGCATGGATTGCCGACTGAGCATAAGGTCATGGAAAAGCTTGGTCTTAAGAGCAAGGATGAAATTCCTGCATACGGCCTCGGTAAGTACACAGCAGAGTGCAAGAAAATTTCCAGCGATTTCCTGCAGCTGATGAACAAAGATTTCATCAGGCTTGGTGTCTGGATGGATTTTGAGAATGCATACCAAAGCATCACCAGCAGCTTCATGGAAGGCGAATGGTGGCTCATAAAGAAAGCGCATGAGAACAAACGATTATATGAAGGGGAAAAGACCATGCACTGGTGCGCTCACTGCGCAACTGCATTGGCAAAGCATGAGTTAGAGTATGAAACCATAACCGATACCTCAGTTTTTGTAAAGTATCCCATTAAAGGGAAGCATGACGAATATCTGATCATATGGACTACAACGCCATGGACTTTGGCATTCAACCTGGCCGTCATGGTGCATCCAGAGCTGGAATATGTGAAAATCAAGGTCGATGATGAGAAATGGATTGTTGCCAAAGGGCTGGTCGGCCCATTCATGGGCTCTGTGGTCAATAAAAAATTTGAGATTATAGAGGAATTTACCGGAGAAAAATTAGAAGGCCTTCGCTACACTCATCCATGGGCAGGTGAAATTGCCCCCTTTAAATCTCTTCAGTCTGAGAAGCTTCATTCAGTGGTCCTCTCATCAGAGTATGTTGATCTGAGCGCTGGCTCAGGCCTGGTGCATTGCGCTCCTGGCTGCGGACCAGAGGACTATGAAGTTGGCTACCGGAATAAGCTCCCTCCATTCAACAACATCTCAGAGCAGGGCGTATTTCCCAAGGAGATGGGGAAGTTCGCAAATCTCAGGGCAAAGATAAATGACAAGGATTTCATTGCTGCTTTGGGAGATAACCTCATAGCAAAAACACCGGTTGAACATGAATATGCGCACTGCTGGAGATGCCACAAGCCAGTCATATTCAGGACAACGAAGCAATGGTTCTTTAAGGTGGAAGACCTCATCGAGGAGATGAAGCAGCTCAACAAAAAAGTGTTCTGGCAGCCAGGATGGGCTGGCTCAAATTGGTTTGATTCATGGCTCAATAACTTAAGGGATAATGGTATAACCCGACAAAGATATTGGGGTACTCCGTTGCCAGTCTGGCGGTGCGACAAATGCGGTCATTATGATGTCATTGGCTCTGTGAAGGAATTGAAGGAGAAGGCAGGAAAAGTCCCTGAAGATCTGCATCGTCCCTGGATTGATGAAATAACATATGAATGCAGCTGTGGAGGCATAAAATCAAGGATATCTGACATACTTGATGTCTGGATTGACTCAGGGACTGCCTCATGGACCTGCCTGGATTATCCCCAAAAGGAAGATCTGTTCAAGAAATTGTGGCCTGCTGATTTTATCCTGGAAGGAAAGGACCAGATCAGGGGATGGTTCAATTTGTTATTGGTTGCTTCCATGGTCAGCATGCAAAAGCACAGCTACAAGGCTTGCTACATGCATGGTTTTGTCCAGGACTCCCAAGGAAGAAAGATGTCGAAAAGCCTGGGCAATATAATCTCCCCCTATGAAGTGATTGATAAATTAGGCGCTGACACCTTGCGCTATTACATGATTGGCGGAGCAAATCCGGGCATAGACATAAATTATAATGAGGAAGACACAAAACTGAAGCATAAGAACCTCATAGTATTGTGGAATCTCCATAAATTCCTTATCGATTATGCCAATTCAGTGGGCGTATCTCCAAACAAGCTTAAGGAAGGATCCCTTGCGATCGAGGAAGAGTACATCCTCTCAAAACTCCATTCCACAATCAGGGATGCAACTAACTTATTTGAGGAATACAGGCTGAATGAGGTTCCATTAGTGATTGAAAAGCTTTTCCTGGAATTATCCCGGACATATGTCCAGTTAGTCAGGGACAAGTCATCCATAGGCTCTGAAGATGAGAAAAAAACAGTGCTCTATGCAGTCTACCATGTCCTGATTGAGACCCTTAAGATGTTTGCCACTATTGTCCCCTTTACATCAGAAGCCATATATCAGAACTTAAAGCAGGAGTTCAACCTCAAGGAGGAAAGCATCCATCTATGCGACTGGCCGAAAGCAGATCCTGCATTAATTAAAGATGAGCTTGAGGAACAGATGGATATCATCAGCAATATCATTCAGGCAGGTCTGGCTGCCAGGGACAAAGTCTCATTGGGGGTCAGATGGCCTGTATCAGAAATTATTATCACCACAAAAGACGAGAAAACAATTGCTGCGGTAAGAAAATTGAGCAATATACTCAAAAAGCAATTGAACGCCAAGCACATTTCTATCCAAAGCAGCCTTGTTGGGCTGAGGACAAAATTAAAGGCAGACTACAAGAAGCTGGGCCCTGATTTCGGTAAAAATGCTCCGAGGATAATTGCGAAATTAACGATCGAATCCTCAGATGCCATTCTCTCAACAATAGAGAAAGAAGGCAAATTCAGGCTTAAGGTCGATGATGAGAGATTTGATATTACCAAAGAGCACCTTATTGTGGAACGAGAAGTTCCAGAGCCATACCAGGAATCTCCTTTGAAGTCAGGCTTCCTGTATCTGAATAAAAAGCTGGATGAAGAGCTGGAAGCAGAAGGCTTTGCCAGAGAGATTATGCGAAGGATCCAAAGTCTGCGGAAGGACAATGGCCTGCAGAAATCAGATTCAATTTCCTTGTTCATCAGGACCGATGAGGACTTAGCTGAAGTGTTGGCAAAGCATGAGAAAACAATTGCTGACAAGGTTGGCGCTTCGATCCTGAAGATTTCTGAAGCAACGCCTGCTAAGAAGCATGCAGTTACCTCCAAAGAACAGATTAAGGGAAAGGAATTTGAGATTTTCTTTGATAAGGTGTAATCCAAAACCTATAAATACTTGCTTTTTATTAAATTCTCTATGAAAACGATCAGCAAAGACATCCCTTTGTCAGAAATTACATTTCGCAAGTATGAGAAGCCTGGTGAGCTCAAGGGAAGGGAACTGATCAGAAAAGTATGCTTAAGCCTGGGTCTATTGCAGCCTGGCGATTCAAGGGATGTCATTGTGGATGTGCTCTCAGTCATCCTGTGGGCAAAGAAGCCCCTGCAGGCAGACGAGATTATGAAATGGGTTATTGAAGAAAGAAAAAGGAACAATCTAAGAGAGTATGGAGTTGCTCAGTCAAATATAAGAAGGCAGATAAAAAGATTGAAAGACCTTTGCATTGTTGAAAAGATAAAAACAGGCTATAGAATCACTGAAAATCTTTCTTTGACTGAGATCTTTGAGCAGAAGATTGAAAAGCTTTTATTGAGTTCTATAACAGATAGAATTAAAGAATACACAAAGAAGGTTGATGAAGGATTATCTTAACTCTTTAGTGAACGCTGCCATTATCTTACTCATATCCTGATTTCTAATTTCATCTTCTTGAATTGAGCCAGTTTTAAGGAATATTTCTTGTGCTTCTCCAACCCACGTAATATAATTTGGATAACTTGCTTTGTATCTTGTATTGTATTTAATCAAGCCTAATATTTCCCCTATTTTGTTGATTGTTCTTGTTTTGCCAGAACTGCCCCTTCCCATTAAAATAACTATTTTTGCCATAGAAATAAGAAACTGGGTTTAGTTTAATTACTTTTCGGACAGGGGCTTGTTTTCGGACAAAGCTAACTTTACCTGTGTTATCCGTTTATTATTTCCCTTCGATAGAAAAATTGCTTTTTTCATATATTAAACCTCCGCTTTCATCTTCCTGATGAAAGCCATATGTGGTGTTTCGAGCTCCTCGATCCTTAAGCTTAGATGGGGCCTTACCTCA
>DATDXC010000029.1:0-13128 GCA_035289425.1 Candidatus Nanoarchaeia archaeon | reverse complement strand
CCAGGCGGATTTGCCACAACTGTCGGCTATAATGACCTCAACAGCGTTATAGCCTATATTGAAAACCAAGAAGCACATCATGGCATTGTCGCTTGAACATATGGAAGCCTCACCCTTTAGGGTGGGGAGGAGGTCACATTTTGACAATTCTCTTATCGCTTGGATTCCATCAAAGTGTGTACTATCTTCCTCCCTGAATGCCGGGTTCACCGGTATCTTGATATACACATTCTTCGCAACAGGATTAAAGAGCTTGAATAGCTTTTTGCCCTCTGTAACCATGCCCTTTGCCGAGGTTTCTGTCACTTCCAGGCTTACCGGCGTCCCTTTTGCGACCTTCAGTATTTCAGTGATATATCTCTTGATGTTTATCTTCTCTCCAGCCCGCTTCCCCTGTCAACAGCCTTCTTCATCAAGCTTGGGTTTGTGGTAATCCCATCTGCGATACCCCACTCATAGAACTGCTTTATCTCTTCAATATCTGCGCTGTCAATGAATACCTTCATCCTTATTCCTTTCTTTCGGATAACTCTTTATCCAATAAGAGCAAACCTACCTGCTCTCCGCCTCTTTTTATCTTTTCAATAACCTTCAGAGGCTCTGATTCCTCATCGACCTGCTCATCCAAGAACCATTGCAGAAATGCAGCAGTTGTATGGTCCTTTTCTTTGCTTGCCAATTCAAATACGCTATAGATGTCTTTGGTAACCAGGCATTCATGCCGGTAAGCATCCTCTACTACCTTAAGTGGGGAGCTCCATGTTGAGGCTGGTGCATCTATTTTTTTCAATGAAATTGAACCGTCCCTATCAATAATATACCTAAAAAGCTTGTCAGCATGTCCATATTCCTCTTTTGACTGCAGTTTGAACCAATGGGCGAACCCTGTCAGGCTCAAAGATTCAAAGTACGCGGACATCGACGTATACAGATATGCTGCTGCATATTCCTTATGCAATTGCGCGTTAAGCGCATCTTCTACTGGTTTACTTAGTTTCATTCTTATCCCTCCATTGCACTGAGCAATTCATCATTATCGAGCTTTTTGCCAGGCACATCCATTATATGCTTAAACACTATGGTACCTTGCCCATCAATGAGAAAATAAGCCCTATTGCTGAAACCCTCAGGCCTGAGCACCCCATACTTTTTTGTCACTTCTTTATTGAAATCAGAAAGTAACGGTATGTTGATGTCGAGCTTATCTGCAAATGCCTTGTTGCTCCAATGGCTGTCTACCGATATCCCTAAAACTGTTATCCCTCTGAATTTCTCTATTTCATTTCCAAAGTTGCATAGCTCATCGGAACACACTGGCGAGAACGCAAATGGATAGAATGCCAGGAGAACTTTTTTCCCTCTGAAATTGCTAAGCTTTACTTCTTTCTGGTCCTGGTCCTTTAATGTAAAATCCGGTGCTTTATCTCCTTCGTTTACCATGTATATACCTCCCCCACATAAATCCTTATAGCGAGGCTACATTTATAAAACTTATCTTTGACAATCAGATTGTTTACACTAAAAATTGAGGAAAAAATACCATTATCATTCCTAAAACAAGCAAGACAATGCCGCCAATCAGCTTACAATATTTAACATATTTGCTGCCCACAGCAGTATTGATGGCGAACGCAGCCAATCCGAAAACAATCAGATCATCAAGCATGAAAAAGAGATCATACAACAAGATATATGCATAATACTGCCAGGTGGGTAAATTACTCACGCTTAATACGCCGGTAAAGACGACGGGGATTCCCGATGAGCAGGCGAATTCGATACTATTGACTACAAATGCCAGCCCAATTATCGCAAATATGGTGGCGAATGTCAAGGGGGAATGGACAATTTGCCGAATCCGGTCCATGGTCTTCTGATGACCTTTTTCGTCCTGCACCTCACAGACCATTGCGCCCTTGGTGGTGAAAAAAGACTTCAGATCCCATACACCTATCCCTAACGCAAATAATCCGATAAGAAGAATCACTGGTCTGAGAAAGCCGACATAGAGGAATATATTGAACCAAACAGTCATGAACAGGAAATACAAGATTCCTGATGCAAGGACGAAGCTGCCCACAATGAACCATATTTTTCTTTTGTCATTTAATCCTACTACCACCGATATGAGAAACACCAATACCCACATAGCGCATGGGTTGAAACCGTCTACCAATCCCAGTATCACAGCCAATGCTGGCAGGGAATATCCCAGCAAATTGATTTCACCAAGCCATTCATGGTAGAATATTGGGTTGAATTCCCTTTCTGCAGGTGCAACAGATGGAGCTCCCAATCCTCCTTTTGGCAAAAGCGTGTCCCACTCATATACCACCATTCCGATACCTATGAGTATGAGAGTCAGAATTAAGTATCTTCTGAACTTATTGGCCCAAATGCCCTTTATTACGCTTTTTAGAGTCATTTATCCGAATTCCCCTTTGCAGAACCAACTGTTTTTATTGGTCTATTGTTAATGTACAGCCGCTGAGTGAGGCCAATCGGGTTAATTGTTGGGTACCAGGATAGCTTAATCCTTCAATAATCCATGTTGGGTATCCTTGGACTCCAGCAGCGACGCACCTCTCCCTATTAAAGTCACAATTCACATAGTCAATATATTCGAAAGAGGGGCCAAACATTGCCTTTTGGTCTTTGCAATGAGGGCACCAATCGGTACCGTACATCACTGTTCCCTTTTCAGTTAAGCATTGCGCAAATGTATCATACTGCCCCTGCTTTGGGGAGCAACCACTAATGAAAACAATACCTAAAATAAAAAAAGAAAAAATAACTAGTTTCATTCTGCTAATGCTGCTTCAATGACCTGCTGGAATGCACTAAATGGTTGTGCTCCTGACACCAATCTTCCATTTATGATGAAGCCCGGTGTTCCTCTGATTCCCGCTGCAGAACCTTCATTCATGTCTGCTGCAGTTTCAGATGCATATTTTCCTGAGTCAAGGCAGCTATTGAATGTTGCGGTATTCAACCCAATATTAGCTGCATATTGCTTGAATGTCGCTACGCCACCTTGGACGCCACTTTCAAACAACATATCATGCATTTCCCAGAATTTTCCCTGTTCATTTGCACATTCTGCAGATTCAGCTGCTTTCTGCGCATTTGGATGGAAGCTCAATGGGAAGTCTCTGTAGACCAGCTTTACTTTCCCGGTGTCAATATACTGTGACCTGATTTGGCCTAGCGTATCACCGTAGAATCTTCCACAGAATGGACATTCAAAATCACTAAATTCAATTATAGTAACTGGAGCATTTGGATCTCCTTCAACTGGGTCATTGCTCGCCAATGCTTTCATATCAATTGTTGGTGATGGAGCTGGCGCGCTTGGTGATGGTGCGGCTGCAGGTGCCGATGGCTGTGCTGCGGTGCCGCTTCCTTCTCCATATCCAAAACCACCCGTAAAAACAGATATAATCAACAGGATGGCCAATACCGCTGTTGCAGATCTCCACAAATCCACCTTACTTATTGTAACAGTCTCCTTTTTTTCAGGAGTATGTTTATGTTCTTCATCCATATATCTCAATCCCCCATGTTTTTACCACTACAGTTAGATACCGCTTTAAAAACCTTTTGTTTGGCCAGATGGGGTATCTTCACCTGGCATGCAGAGCATGAATCCATACTCTTTCCTAATTTTACTATGCTAAAACCTAGCAAAAAAATAGATAAAACTGATATCTCTAATCCATTATATGGGAAAAATGCAACGAAATATCCACTTAATCCCAGCACCGAAGCGAGACCTATACCACATGCAGCACAGCCCGGGGCCAGCATCCCTAAAAATATAGATACCGTGCTTATCCGATCGATCTTTTCCTTGTCATACTTTGCCTTCATTTTGAATAGGATAATACTGGCGAGTATACCTAAGAGGAGGCTGATAAGAATTAAAGATATGTACGAATATATCTGTATCGTTCTCTGAAATTGGAATGCTTCTATGAACAACAAGGAGGCAAAAGCCAGTATTCCATCTAAATTAAAGACCGAAACCAGGGAATTCCAGTTTGTGATGAGGACATTAAATATGAAGAACAAGAACGAAACTGCTATACTAATGAGCCAGTATGGATGCTGAACCATTACCCTTTTTACATTCTTAAATGCCGAAATCATATCTTTTTATTCCCTCTCGTTATGTCATAATCTTTATGGTTTCAGAGTGTGAAACCATTTATAAATGCTTCTGTAACTTTGGAAAGTTTTATAAGATCAATGATATTCTGGTTTCAAAAAATGAAACTAAACAAATTTAGGCTTTTTAGAAACCTGGGATTTATCATTTTTACCATAGTCTTTATCCTTGTGAGCTGGGTTACTATCCTTACTGATGCGTATACTGATGAGACAGCTGCAAACCCCTTTTTTGCGTTTGCTATAGAAAATCACATGGTTATTATCATTATGATGATCATTGTGGCAGCGTTGTTCGGATTTGCTTTAGCTTTCTTTTCCAGCCATGAGATTGAGGAGAGGGAAAAAACCTCTAAGGGAGCCCTTGATCTTGTGAAAATATTTCTAGGGGTTGAAGAAAAGTCCATAATCAATCATCTGGTTGACGAGGGGGGAACCACAACCCAGGCTGCCATTTCCCGGCTTCCGAACATGGATAAAGTCAAGTCATATCGAACTGTCCATAAGATGGAAGCTAAGGGTCTGGTTAGCATAGAGGCACATGGCAAGGTGCGAAAGGTTATTTTAAAGCAGAATATCCTCGCTATGTTGCAAGACTAAGTAAACCCATTTTGCAGTTTTCTACAATTTTTGCACTTTCAACAACAATGAGTTGGATACTACACTCACTGAGCTTAATGCCATTGCTGCTCCTGCAACTATAGGATTCAAAAGCGCTCCGGTAAAGGGGTAGAGCAATCCTGCTGCCAGGGGGATGCCTAATATATTGTATATCAGGGCCCAGAACATGTTTTGCCGTATCTTTCGCATGGTCATCCTGCTCAGCTTAATTGCTTTAGCCACATCCCTTAAGTCATTCCTCATCAATACTATGTTTCCGGTTTCCATGGCAACATCTGTTCCAGAGCCCATGGCAATACCAATATCTGCTTGAGCTAATGCAGGCGCATCATTTATACCGTCTCCCACCATAGCAACTTTGCCTTTCTGCTGCAATTCCTTTACATAATTTGCTTTGTCTTCTGGTAAGACCTCTGCAAAGACATGATTTATACCAGCCTGTTTAGCAATGGCTTGGGCAGTTCTCTTGTTGTCTCCGGTTATCATAAACACCCTTATTTTCATTCTCTGCAACGACCTTACAGCTTCAAATGAAGTTTCCTTAATGGTATCTGCCACTGCAATGAGGCCCAATACTTTCTTTCCTGAAGCAAGAAGCATGACTGTTTTCCCCTGGTCTTCAAGAGCTTCGATTTGCGGAGCAAGCTTTGCGTATAGGACTTTGTTTTGCTCCATTAATTTTTGGTTCCCCAGAAGATATCTTTTTTTATCAACTGTCGCAGTTACACCATGGCCCGGTATTGCTCGGAAATTAGTCGCTTTTACAGTCTTTTTTGCAGCCTTTACTATAGCCTCTGCGAGGGGATGTTCTGATAACTTTTCTATAGATGCAGCTATAGTGATGACCTGTTCTTTAGGGATACTTAAAGCAATTATGTCAGTCACTTCTGGCACTCCTTTAGTTATCGTACCTGTCTTGTCGAATATAACTGCCGTAAGCTTGTGAGCAGTTTCTAGAGAGTCCCCTCCCTTGATAAGGATGCCTTTTTGAGCTCCTTTTCCTGTTCCAACCATAATTGCCGTTGGGGTTGCGAGACCAAGCGCACAAGGGCATGCTATCACCAGTACTGAGACTGCAGTTACAAACCCGAATGAAAGATCCTTCAAGTACAGCCACGAGACAAAGGTTATAATTGCAATGATTATTACTACGGGCACAAAATAGGAGGATACCAAGTCAGCAAATCTTTGAATCGGAGCTTTTCTTGTCTGCGCCTCTTCAATAAGCTTCACTATATGCGATAATGTGGTATCCTGGCCGATCTTTTCTGCTTTGAACCTGAAACTGCCTGTCTTGTTTATGGTGGCTCCAATCACCAAATCCCCTTTTTTCTTTTCCACTGGAATAGATTCTCCGGTAATCATGCTTTCATCAATAGCTGAATGGCCTTCAGTTACAATACCGTCCACCGGTATCTTTTCTCCTGGCTTGACCAGGATGATGTCGCCTTTTTGGACATCGTCAACAGGAATCTTCACTTCTTTTCCGTTCTTTATGACTGTTGCTATCTTTGGAGAAAGGTTCATCAGCTTCTTTATAGCTTCTGAAGTTTTCCCTTTTGCAATAGCCTCGAGAAGTTTGCCCATTAACACAAAAGTTATCAGGACTGCTGCCACTTCAAAATATTGCTCTGTTTCTGGAGAGAATAGCACTAGATATACGCTGTAAAAATACGCTGCACTGGTACCAATCGCTATTAAGGTATCCATGTTGGCTGTCTTGTCTTTCAGCGCTCCCCACATACCTTTGTAGAACTGGGCTCCTGCAATGAATTGCACCGGTGTTGCCAATGCCCAGAGGATATATCCTTGATAAGGAATCATTATACCTAACCAGGCAAATACCATCCCTATTACAAATGCAGGAATTGCGAACAGCAAACTAAAGAAAAAAAGCCTTTTTAATCTTATGATTTCCTGGCCTTTGTCAGCCATATCAGATGCTTTAGCAATGTGTGCCCTATACCCTCTTTTGTTTATGATGTCCAAAACCTGGGATTCTTCTATATCTTTCTCATCATAGGTCACTCTAGCCTTTTCAGTCGTAAGATTTACGGTTCCCTGCTTGATTGCGGGATTTTTTCTGAATGCCTTTTCAATTATGGTAACACAACTTTGGCAGTGCATACCCTGAATGCTGATATCAATAGTCTTCATTTTTTATCCGCCGCATCCGCAGCCACCACTTCCGCCGCAGGATCCTCCGGCAGCAGGAGCAGTGGTGTCAACAAATCCAGATTTTGTGCCATCTGCTTCAACGACTTCGAAGCTTCCGCGAAACATATTCATTGAACAACGGATGTTGAACGTTCCTGCCTTTGTTGGCGTAAACTCGAGGATATTGTTGCCTGGCGATACGCGCTTTTGAACCCCAAACGCATCAATCACAATACTAGTGGCGCAGCCGGTGACTGTCTTCAGATCAACCTCAACACGAGCAGGAACACCAGCCTTCAAGGGAGTGTCTAACTGATATTTATAATCTTTGATGCTCAACCGTGCAGTCTGCACACCATCTTGTACTACTGTACCCAGCTCCTCCTGTTGGACAGCTACTGGATTGCTTATATCCTCTACAATGATGAATGTACCGGGAATCATGCCCATCCAGCAGCTCCATCTTATGGTATCTGCTTCGGTTGGCGTAAACTCAATTATCTGTTCGCCTGGTTTGACAGGGAAATTGAGGTTATACGCTGGAACTTGGATACCACTGTTGCATCCATTTAACTCTTTTCCATCGATAACCCATTTGACTGGTATACCTTTCTGTAAAACAAATTTATCTGGTGTCCATCCATTTCTGTCAACCGTCATCCTGATTTCTTGATAGCCATTCCGTATTGTAGAAATCCCCTGATCAATTGCTATAGCATTTCCAGTTGGCCCTGCAGCACTAACGCTTGCGATAACTGAAGTGAAGTCATATCCGGTACCTGTTAAGACCATCCCTTTATTGATCATAAGAATACCTAAAAGTATCACTATGACCCCCGATGCCTTTAATATTTTTTGTGTTGCTTTACTGCCAATGAAGCTCGCAAAGAAACCAAAACCCAGCATCACCGGAAGTGTTCCCAGTCCAAACACAAAAAGCAGCTTAGCTCCTTCCAGCCAGCTTCCTGTTCCTGCTGCCATGATGTATATAGCTTGCAATGGACCACATGCAATCATTAATCCATTCATCAATCCGATAGCCAAGGGTGAGGAACTCCTGTTTTTTCCAACAAACCTTTGCAGAAATGCAGGAGTCTTCAACTGTATTTTTCTTAAAATAGGAAAGACATTCAACATTTTAAGCCCGAACAATACCAGGAACGTGCCCGCCAATAATCCTGCAACGCCCCTCATCATAGGAGTAAAGGCGATTATTGATCCCACCAAGCCAAAAAGAGCTCCAATAACCGTGTAGCTCACCGTTTTCCCTAAACCATACAACAGATGGGATTTATGTGATTTCCTCCCCTCCTGAGCATCTTTGGCAGTATACCCTACCACAAAGCCACCGCACATACCTATGCAATGGAATCCCGTCAATAGGCCGACAACAAACAGCAAACCATATCCCATATTCTTTGAAATTTCAGGGATAGCAATACCATTCATGAATCTTAGGATAAAGAATCCGATGATGAGAAGCCCAATCCCCGAGAAGATCCATCCAAAAAGGTTCTTCCCTTTTTTTTCATTGTTGAGGAGATAACAAGTATACCCCTTTTCTTCTATCTTATAGAGAATCTTATCAAGATCAGTCTTTGTTTCATCATAGATGACTGAACCAGTCTCTGTGGCATAATCAAAAGCAACTTCTGAAACCCCCTCTACTTTCAATGCCTGCCTTTTAATAATCTCGGCACAACTTTCACAAGTTGTACCTCTTGCGATGAATCCTTTTTTTATCATTTTACCCTGTACCCCTCCTTCTTGATTATATCTTTAATCTTGGACTCATTAACTTTTTTTTCATCAAACTCTACATCAACCGTTCCTGCTTTTTCAGATGCTGCTGCATTTGCAACGCCTGGTGTTTCCATCAGGCTGTCTGTGATTAGAATTTCACAGCTTGGGCAATGCATCCCTGAAACGTTAAATGTTTTTTTCATATTATCACCTATCCTCATGGAATGCGGGGGCTTTATTAATAACGTTGCATCAGAAAAATAGCATCAAAAGGTTTATAACCTCTAAATTTTGGCTCCGTACCGTTTAAAAGAGCATTCTCAGAATTTTTTCCTCAGAAACAGTTTATTGGTCTTGCCATCAACCTTTTTTGCGATAATTCCCCTCTTTTCCAAAGAGGAGACTAATATTGAAGCAGCAGCTTTCGAAAGCCCGATCTTGTACCGGAGCGTGGACTGCTGTATGCCCTCCTGTTCATGTATAGCTTTTAGAATACTCTTTTCATCTTCGTTGAAGCTTGATATGAACGCATTAAATTCATCTTTTTTTGATGACTGTTCCAGGGCTGAGGCTATCTTTGCCTGATTCTCTGCCAGCGTCTTTTGTGTCTTATCAAAGAATATCAGATAAATTCCGAGTATGGCAAGGGCCCCTGCAATGATGCCCCCCGCAATATAAAGGGTGTAGCTGCGGTCTTCGTGCAGGCAATACCCATCATCAAGAACGCAAGTACCGTCCTCTTTTACCAGCTGGCTAATATAGTAATCCTCTTTTGCCTTGGCCCCAAAAATAAGGAGTACTAAAACGATGGAAATTATGATTGTTACGATTCCTACTTGTTTTTGATTCATGATTGCTGAAGGTTCACGATTTGGTATATATATCTTACGAAATGCGGATTTTATCAATCAATTTCCTCGGTTTCATTTGTTCTGCAGTGGGTTTTAGAGTTTCATTCTGGACCAAACTTATTGTAAGTCCAAGCAAATAACCAACCAATCAAATAAGCTATCGCAATACTTTCAAAAAACCCAATAACAGTACTCCTTAAATTAGGAGTTGTTGCAATTTTTGTTATGTCAATCCCATGGAACAAATAGCTGAAAAATCCGGTTGTGCCCGGAATAAAAGCAATTGCCAGCGCGCAACCAACATACACAATCCCTGTAACCACTACCCAGCTTATGCTAACTCTCGTTGCATTTATTTTATCTGCCATTTGAACTTTCGCCTCCTTTTAATGAATAGACAATCTTATTCAATTTTTCTCTCTGTTAAAATGTCATCTCCTGAACCTCATTTAAACCATGTAGGGTGCATTACAAGCAACATGAGGAATGTTGCTATGACAAATATCACTGCAGTTAACACCTTTTTTTGATTCTCGTTCAATGACAACCACCTCCTTTTGCATCATGTTTATGCATAGATTTCATCATCCATACATGGCTGCCTAAGCAGATTGCCAAGGCTATCCACGTGAGCCAAACAGACTTCACCTTAAACGCGAAGATTAATACTGCCAGAACAGCAAAGGGAACGATACAGGTGAGTATCATCACAGCCCAATGGTTGTCCTTATTCCCTTTCTGCCCAGGTTGGCTATCCTTGAGATCGTTGCATGGTGCCCCGGAATCAGCAACGCTAGGCTTTTGTCTTTTTTCCATTTTCTTGCTTCCTTTATGCTCCGCAACAGCCCCCTTTCTTACCGCTTTTCTTTACTGCTTCTTCAAACTTCTTTTGGCAGACAGGGCTGCAGAACCACTGGCCGTCTTTCAAAATGCCTTTTCCTTTTTCTTCACTCATCCCACAAATGGGATCCTTTTTTCTAAACAGTCCAAATACCATTTTTCTCACCTTTGTTTTTTTTCAATTTGAGCATCCTAATGACTGCTATTACGACTATTATCAATACTATTGCTCCGAGCACATTGTAGATGATTCCCCCATTTAGGAGGACATTCTGAAAGTCATAAAATAACTGTTTGGTGTGCAATGGGTCAAATGTATTCACTATTGATGTTCCTCTGAAGATTATGAAGATAACTCCCATGAAGATCAATAGGAGGCCTGAAATCAGTTTGACCGAATTTATCCTGATGGTTTTTCCGAAAAAGGTGATGTTGAGCTCTGACCCCTTTATGAATCTTGAATCTTTGAGGCCGTATTTGTCATAGAGTAGGGATATGATCAGCAATGGGACAAATATGCCCAAGGAGTAAGACACCATGAGGAATAATGCAGTAAGGTAATTTTGGAAAACTGAACTCATCAACAAGACACCGCTTAGGATGGGTCCCACACAAGCGGTCCATCCAAGCGCAAACAAGCCGCCAAAGAGGATTACTCCCCATAGACTTTTAGGCCCTCCTTCTTTTTTGATCCTAAAACCGGAAAAACCAAATCCCAAAATAGTGGAAATGCCAAGCCCTACCATGAGAACTCCGGCAATTAATATCACCGCAGGAATGCGGGTTTGAAAGGATGCAGTTGATATGATGCCAAGTTCCGATGCAATCAGCCCCAGCAGCGAAAAGATTACCGTAAATCCGATAAAGAATAGAACGGTCATTTTGGTTATCTCTCTCTTTTCTTTAAATGTGTATGCAAAGAAAGCAGGTACCAAGGGCAAGATGCAGGGGGAGAGCAGGGTCAGAATACCTGCCAAAAATGCTATTATGAATGAGACATTCTGCAATACATCAGATGCATACTGCTGATTGTACTCCTGAATCTTTTGCAATGCCAAAGGACTTTCAGTCTGGGCAGTGGCGATAACAATGGCGAGAATAGCACCAATGATAATTGTGGTAGTCAGCTTGTTTAGTTTCATGTTACCATTCAAATATCCGTTCCATATCAAGGGGAATGCCCTGGATGGTTATCTTAAAACTTTTGATGTCCTCTCCAACCTCAAAGATAAGATCACCACTTACATGGTGGCCGTTAAGAGCCGGGGCCGATACTGGTTTGATTGTTTTTTCATTATACCCCAATGTAGTTATCTCCTTTAGGTCAAACTGGCTGAGGTCAACAGAATGGGTGTTAGCTGAGAGTTCAACTCTCAGCTTCCCATCTGTCTGCACTGTTGGGGTCAAATCTATAGAAACTCCTCCCGGAGATGTATCTCCAGTAGAGATGGTCTGAAGATTTGATTGTGGAGAATTTGATTTTTGGACAGCAGAGGGGGGTGATTTTTGAGCAGTGGGAGACGGATCCCCATCGGAGAGCCCAAATGTGGCGAGAAATGCAATTATGAGCAAAATCAGTATTCCATACAATACGGTTTTTTCGTTTTTCATTTTCTTTTCCTCCTTTCTTTAATAAAAAAGCCTATTGCAATGCTTGCTAAGGCGCCTCCCGTTACCCAGAAGAAAACTGAGAACTTCTGCAGCGACTGAAATGGAATCCCAGCGATTATGAGGCCCGAGTTGAGCATGATGAGGTTTTTTGAGATGCATTTTTTCTTTAGATAGAACCCAACCGTGATGCTAAGCAGGATCACTGCTGCTATCCAGAACGGAACGGCTAATTTGGTGAGGAACAGCAGTGGCATTCCCACTACGGTTATTCCTATGAGGCTTAACAGAGCTATTATTCCTAAGCAGGCATTATGGCAGACCTGCCAGGATCCTAAGATGCTTGCTGCGCCAGTGATGCCACCTGTTGCGCCAACTATTTTTTCCTGTATAACCTGGTTTGTTTTTTTCATGAGAATAGATGTAATGCCTATTTCATTTAAATATAAGAATAAAGAATAGTGAAAAAATAGGGAAAATCAACTCAAAATCTTTCTACCTGCGGAAGTTACCTTGATTGACTTGAACCTCCCTTTTTGTTCTACGTCTAGCAGCCCGAGCAATTGGAGTTTACTGACTTTGGATCTGGTTGTTGGCTTAGTGATCTTGAAGTTGTGGGTTATGTCTTTATATGAAGCCATCTGATTCATTATGTTCTTGCTATTCACAAACTTCAATATACCTGCTTCCAGTTCTGTAAGATCAATCCTCTTTCGGAGGTCCTTGCCGTATAAGTCGATGGTCTCTGCTTCAATCGCCTTGAGCTTTGCCTCACTTATCAATTCGGGGTTGAGAGATATGATGACTATGCACTCATGCGAGGAAGTGAGGTCTTTGATCTCATGGAGCCGTTTCAACACCGACTCAAAATCATTTTCAGCGATGATATAGTCGAATCGGTCTATAAGAACTGCACTCTTTTTGCTCTTCCCTACAAATTCAGAGAGAAGCGCATATAAATTGTTAATGTTCGTCTCAGAAGGTATGCCCTCTACCTCACTCTTGGTCAGCCAGATGAATGAAGTTTTGTGGAGATTATATTTTGATTTCAGCTCCTGGGGGTTCTGCCGAACTATGCCTAAGCCTGCGAAACCTCGGTTCAGCGAGCTGATGAACAGCTCATGAGCATGGTTCTCTTCAT
>DATDXC010000028.1:0-4827 GCA_035289425.1 Candidatus Nanoarchaeia archaeon | reverse complement strand
GTTGAGAGGGGCAAATATGCGCTGACTGACGATCCCTTTGAGATTGCCTCAGGAATAGTGTTCCCCTCCTATATCTCTTTCATCAGCGCATATAGCATCTACGGCCTTACCACGCAGATGCCATCAACAATCCATGTTGTTGCCTTAAGGTCCAGAAAGCCCATAAGCGCAGAGGGCGTTAAAATAGAGTTTATAAGGCTCAGAAAGCAGAATTTCTTTGGCTATAAAAGAGAAAAATTCAGGGATAAATATATTTTCATTGCAGAGCCTGAAAAGGCGATAATTGATGCATTATACCTGCCAAGATACTGCCCGATAAGCGAGAGCTATGAGGCGCTAAAAGGCAAAGAGATAAGCCCGGAAAAGCTTATTGAATACGCGCTGAGGATTGGTTCATGCGTTGTAATAAAAAGGCTGGGCTATCTTTTGGAATTACATAATATTGATATTTATGAAAGCGTAAAGCATAGGCTAAACCATAGATATGACCTGTTGAATCCGTATATGAAAAAGTCGAAGCGTACCTCCAAAAAATGGAGGATCAGCATAAACGAGGTGTTTGAATGATAACAAAAAATGAGCTGCAGCGATACCGCTCCCTGACCGGCTTCAATATGTGGCAAGTTGAAAGAGATTATCTGCAGCACCTGTTCCTCATTTTGTTGTCAAGGCATTCAACAAGCGAGCTGGTATTCAAGGGCGGAACCGCATTGCAGAAGGCGTATGGGCTTGACAGGTTCAGCATTGATTTGGATTTTACACAAAGGGAGAAAATTGACTTTTCCGGACTGATGGATAAGCTGACCGCTGCCATCACTGATTTTGGGTATCAGTCAGTGTACGAAGAGATTAAAACGATAGGCAAAGCGTTCAGGCTTAAGATACAGGGGCCACTCTATGCCAATACGCCAATCAGCATTTCCACCCTTACTGTTGAAGTAAGCCAGAGGGAAAATATTTTGCTTGGGCCAAAGATGGTGCAGATAACTCCAGTATATCGCGATTTGCAGCCGTATACCATCGTTGTAATGCACGAAGAGGAGATTCTGGCTGAGAAGATCCGGGCAATTATTGCCAGAAACAAGCCGAGGGATGTGTTTGACTTAAATTTCATGTTGAATAGGGGAGTAAAGATGAATATTGAATTTATTAACAAAAAGCTTGAATACTATAAGCAGGGATTCAATAAAAAAGTCCTCATAGAGAATATAAAAAAGAAAGAGCCCATTTGGGAAAAAGAAATGAAAAATTATATAGCATCCTTGCCTGATTTCAAAACCATTCTCGCTAATATAGAGGAAAAACTGAAGCTTGTATGACATGGCAATAACCGCAACCCACATCAGCTATTTCTTCACCTGCAAGAGAAAGCTCTGGCTTTTCTCAAGGAAAATCCAGCTAGAGCAGGAGTCTGACCTGGTTAAGATAGGAAAAATCCACCATGCTGATATTGAAAAAGAGAGCATAGAAATAGACAACATCAAGATAGATAAGCTGAGGGATGGCAAAGTCTTTGAGCTGAAAAAGAGAAATACTGCGCCAGAAGCTGCAAAATACCAGGTCTTATACTACCTGCTCAAATTAAGGGAAAAAGGTATAAACACGACCGGCATCATAAAATACAAGGAAAACAACCGGATTGAGGAAGTCGGGCTATCAGCAGAAAATGAAGAGCTGCTCACCCAGGCAATGGAGGAAACAAAGCAGATATGCGCTCTTGAAAAGCCCCCTGCGGCAAAAAGGATAAAATACTGCAAAAACTGCAGCTATTATGAGCTGTGTTTCAGCTAATAATGGACACGCATAATATTCATTTAAATATAAATAATTGATTGATTCTAGTTATAAAACGTATAATTTTTATTAATATGAAAATACATATTTTTTATGAATATAATTAACCAAATTTTTCATAAATATGAAGATATAGAAAGATTTATAAATAAGTATAGATTAGCCCCTGTATGTTCATAGAAACCATCATGGGATCCCCTACAAAAATAAAAGTGTTACGGGTATTGCTGGAAACAAAGATAGCCTACTCCCTTGCGGATATAGAAACACTGACCGGGCTGAGCATAGGTGCGGTCCATAAGGTTGCCCTAGGCATAGCTAAAGAGGGCATAGCCACGGTAAAGAAAGGAAAGGGAAAGCTGCGCTACTACCAGGTTAATATGGAAAATAGGTATGCAAACATCCTCTCTGCCATGTTTGAGTATGAAAAAGCCGGAAGGAGAAACCTCCCTGTCCATATCTGGAATGTGCTGGAAACGCTATGCTCTCATCTAAAAAACGAGTTTAAAAGCATTAATGATATTGTCTTATACGGAAGCATGGCGCGGGGAGAATTCAGGATCAACAGCGACATTGACCTATTAGTTGTCACAGAGAATGATTTTGAAGATGAAGCCGAAGTGAGAAAGGTATGTAACCGTAAAAAGATTAAAAACGAAATCAGGCCGGTATTTGTGACGCAGAAAGAGCTTGCATTGGGGAGGGAAAAAGACGCTGATTTCTACGAGAATGTATATAAGGAAGGGATGAGGCTCATTTAAATGAATAAAGAATTTGAAGATATCTGTATGAAAAAAAGAATAAAAGAGATAGAGCCTTCAGCTGTCTTCATCACCAGCCCTGTCCGGATAAGCAATCTTGCTATATCATGTTCACAACTCAGCACTTATTTTCTGTATGGGGCCGAAGATATGCTCACGGGCAGATCTCCCCTACTGGCAATATTGCTTGGATATTTTGCCATGGAGCATAAAGCCTATGAGATCCTAGTGTTAAACGGGGTGAAGATAACAAGCCACGTATGTGCAATCAAGGGCCTGAGCAGGATAATTATGAGAAAAGACCTGGCAGCAATTCTGTCAAAGGCCTATGAAAACAGGCTTGAAGTCAATTATCTGGGCAATATGAAAACAGCAGAACTGGACAGGGCACGAGCGAAAGAGTTCATGGAAAAAACTGCCGTGCCGTTCATCAGCGCAATAGACAAAATAATTGGCCGCTTAAAAGATAAATAGTTGTACCATTTTATGTTAAAGCAAAACTTTTACATCACCCAGTCGGGCGCAATAATCAGAAAGAACAATACCGTATGGTTTGAAAACCAGAGCGTAAAGAAAGCAATCCCCGTAAACGCCATAGATACCATTTACTGCCTTGGTGAAGTGTCCATAAATTCGAAGCTTCTTACGTTTCTGGCAAAACAGGGCATCATCATGCATTTCTTTAATTATTATGGGTTCTATACAGGCACATTCTACCCCAAAGAGACACTGGTTTCGGGCGCATTGCTCGTAAAGCAGGTTGGGTATTATACAAATGCCGGCCAGCGGATGTTTATTGCGCAGAAGTTCGTTGCAGGGACCATTAAAAACCTTGTCCGGGTTCTGGAGCACTATCGGAAGCACGCCAAGGATGTCAGCAGCATTATGGAGCGCCTGGAAGCCTATGCGCAGGAAACTGGCAAGAGCAGGAGCATTCCTGAGCTGATGAATGTTGAAGGAAATGCGTGGAATCTGTACTATGCTTCCTATGCAGAAACAATAAAGCTGCATGACTTTGAAGCGCGGACGCGAAGGCCGCCAAAAAATGAGGTGAACTGCCTCATTAGCTTCCTTAACTCAATGCTGTATACAACCACGTTAAGCGAGATATACAAAACGCAGCTCAATCCCACCATCAGCTACCTTCATGAGCCCTTCGAAAGAAGGTTTTCTTTGGCGCTGGACATAAGCGAAATGTTCAAGCCCCTGATAGTGCAGAGGGCAATGCTTAAGCTGCTGAATAAGCAGGAAATAAAAGAGCACCACTTTAGGAAAGACGTGAATGGCTGCATGCTCACTGAGGATGGCAGGAGAGTCGTAGTAAAGGAATTTGACGACAGGCTCAAGCTGACGGTGATGCACCCTGAACTGAAGCGGCTGGTGTCTCATAGGCGGCTGATACGCCTTGAATGCTACAAGCTGATAAAGCATCTCATTCAAGATAAAGAGTATAAGGCTTTTGAGATATGGTGGTAAGATGTATTATATCATCGTATATGATGTAAAGGTAGAGCGGGTAAATAGGCTCCATAAGTGCCTTAAAGAGTATCTCAACTGGATACAGAACTCTGTTTTTGAGGGTGAACTAGGAGATGCTGATTATGTTGCAGTTAAGAAAAGGATAAATGAAATCATAGATAAAACAGTTGATTCGGTGATTATGATTAAGCTGCGGGACAAGTACTCTTTCCAGAAGGAAGTGATCGGGAAGGAGCGGAATCCCGTAACAAATATTCTGTAGCTGCTCGATTGCAAGTTCCTATATAAAAGACGATAAAATGGGCTAAATTGGAGGTATTGAAAGTTAGACGAGCAATTGAGCGTCGCGACTCATTTGTATTCCGTTAAGACGGATTCTATGAGTGAACTTGCAATCAAGCCTCTGTAGCCCAGCCTTTATAAATCAGCGCTGAAATCGCCACTGGGCGTCCCGGCGAAAGATTTAAATGGGCGAGAATCTTCCGTCGGACTCAATCGGGTTTTAATAGAACTAGTGTAGGATTGAAATGTATAATATTCTGCCTTACCTGTGTTGTTTCCATGATGTTTTAATAGAACTAGTGTAGGATTGAAATTCCACACTTCCGGATCAGAAGCAGAGCCATATATTTTGTTTTAATAGAACTAGTGTAGGATTGAAATATGGAAAGAGCATCATACAATCGTAGATAAGCACAAGTTTTAATAGAACTAGTGTAGGATTGAAATTAGGTATAGTACGCTCTTGAATATCTGTCTATACCCGTTTTAATAGAACTAGTGTAGGATTGAA
>DATDXC010000027.1:0-16177 GCA_035289425.1 Candidatus Nanoarchaeia archaeon | reverse complement strand
CTCAATATATTCGAATGTAACTTCTGCGGTGCAAAGTGGCAAAGAATACAACCCCTTATGCGGGAAGATGGTACGATGACACATCTTCCCCAGAAGCTCAAAAGACTGCTAAGGAAAAAAAGTAACTTTTCAATAACGCCGTATTTGCAGAAAATTTAAAAACAAAGACGCATTTCCCCTTCTCATGCACCGAGTTGATTGTATTCCGGGATTGTGAGTTCATTCTAGATTCATCAATAAAAACCTTTATAAATATCCGTTCTGTAGGTGATAGCTATGTATAAGATTGGGTTTATTGGGGCTGGCAACATGGCTTTTGCGTTAGCTAAAGCCATAAAACAGGCCAAATTAGCAAAGTCAATCATTGCTTCTGACACCAAGGAAGAAAGATTGGAGTTTGTAAAGCGAGAATTAAAAATTAAGGTAACGACCAGCAACAAAGAAGTTATCCGAAATTCAGATATTGTCTTCTTGTCTGTAAAACCTCAGGTAATGGACATTGTCTTGGATGACATTAAAGACAGTATCTCAGATCAAATCATTATATCCATTGCAGCAGGCATACAGCTGAAAAAACTCGAATCAAAATTAAAAAACAAGAAGATTGTCAGAGTCATGCCAAACACCCCCTGTTTTGTCGGAGAAATGGCTGCAGGATACACTCTAGGAAAGAAAGTATCTACAATAGAAGGAGAGACAGTTCAGAAGATATTAAGCTCAGCAGGAATTGCCATCCCATTATCAGAGCCAGATTTAGATGCAGTAACCGGCTTGAGCGGCTCAGGGCCTGCTTTTGTTGCAAGATTCATTGAAGCACTGGTCCAAGGCGGGATAAAGTCGGGCTTATCTAAAGAGACCGCCGAAAAGCTTGCGATCCAAACATGCTTAGGCACTTCAAAACTGCTACAGACGGGCATAGGGATTGAAAAGCTTGTTGAGATGGTATCCTCTCCAGGAGGAACTACTATTGCGGGCAGGGAAATCCTTGAAAACTCAGATTTTAAGGACATAGTCAGTAAAACAGTCCAAAGAGCTACGAGAAGATCAAAGGAGCTTGGAAAATGAACGTATTAGACCAATGCGAAAGAGCAAGAGAAGCATCATTGCAGATAGCTGCTGCTTCGACTGATGTGAAGAACTTAGTGCTATACGAACTGGCTGAAGACCTGAGAGTTAACAAGAGCAAGATTATAACCGCTAACAAAAAAGACCTGTCAGAGAACAGGAAGCTGCCTGAGGCAATGCTAAAGAGATTGAAGGTCGACGAATCAAAGATAAATGATATGGTAGCTATGGTAGCCTCAGTTGCAAAACTGGATGATCCGGTCGGCAAAGTATTGTCGAAAACAGAGCTGGACAAGAAATTGATACTGGAAAAAGTAACTGTCCCTATCGGTGTGATTGCATGTATCTTTGAATCACGTCCCGAGGTTGTAGTGCAGATTTCAGCATTGGCGATTAAATCAGGTAATGTAGTTTTGCTCAAAGGCGGCGCAGAAGCAGCAAACACCAACAAAGTACTTGCAGACATAATCAGGAAATCAATAAAAGACAATGAAGGTATTCCTGAAGATGCGGTCCAGCTCCTAGAAACAAGGGAACAGGTAAGGAAGATCCTGCAGATGGACGATTTCATAGATCTCCTGATTCCCCGGGGCTCAAACGAGTTGGTAAAATATATTCAGAATCACACCAAGATTGCAGTGCTGGGGCATGCAGAGGGCATCTGCCATGTCTATGTAGATGTAAAAGCAGACATGCAAAAAGCGTTGGACATCTGTGTAGATGCAAAATGCCAATATCCTGCAGTCTGCAATGCCATGGAAACCTTACTGGTACACAAGGCTATTGCACAGGAGTTCCTCCCTAAAATAAAGCAACGCTATGATGCAGCCAAAGTAGAGCTTAGGGGAGATATCAAAACAAGGAAAATCCTCCAGGGGATAAAAGCAGCATCTGAAAAAGACTGGAATACAGAATACAATGACCTGATACTCTCAATCAAGATCGTCAATGATGTTGATGAAGCGATAAAGCACATAAACAAATATGGCTCAGGCCACACTGATGCCATCGTCACCGAAAACAAAACAACTGCAAACCGGTTTTTGCAGCTGGTTGACTCGTCTTCAGTAGTCCACAATGCCTCTACCAGATTTGCTGACGGCTTCAGGTACGGCTTGGGTGCTGAGGTGGGCATATCAACAAATAAAATCCACGCCAGAGGACCAGTAGGATTGGAGGGCTTGGTCATTTACAAATTCATGCTAAAAGGAGATGGCCATATTGTGGCAACGTACTCAGGCGAAAAGGCTCGAAAATTCACCCATAAAAGACTATGAGGATTGTAATCAAGATAGGCACCAACCTTCTCACTAAGGAAGGTTTGTGTGGATTGAGAAAGGATTTCATCAAAGATATCTCTAAGCAGATAGCCAATTTAAGAGAACAGGGGCATACCATCGTCATCGTTACCTCCGGCGCCATTGGCGCAGGCTGCACTGCATTGGGTGTAAAAAAACCAAGGGATATGGAGACAAAACAGGCCTTGGCAGCGATAGGCCAGAGCGCAGTCATGGGAGTTTATCATGATGCATTTGCCAAGCATAAAATTCAAGTGGCCCAGATTCTGCTGACCTACCAGGATTTCTCTGATAGGAGAAGGTATCTCAACCTCAGCAAAGCGATTGAACGCCTGTTTGAATTGAAGGTGCTTCCTATCATCAACGAAAATGATCCAATCAGCGTGGATGAGATCACTGCTACCTTTGGCGACAATGACAAGCTGTCTGCGCTGGTGGCTTCCAAGATTAATGCTGATATGCTTATCATACTTTCAGACATTGACGGCCTGTATACCAAGAATCCAAGACTGCATGCAGATGCAGTGCTAATTCCTGAAGTTTCCGAGATTACCAAAGAGATTGAAATGACAGCAGGAAGGTCAGGCAGCGCTTTTTCTGTAGGAGGCATGATTACAAAACTTCAGGCAGCCAAAATAGCATCTGAATCGGGCTGCACAACAGTGATATGCAACGGTAGAAAAAAGGGGATCCTCCAAAAAGCATTGGATGGAAAAGAAGGGACCCTCTTTAGGCCGAAATCAAAGATATCCAACAAAGAAAGATGGATAAAATTCGCTAAGCCAGCTGGTAGGCTTTTCATAAACAAATGCGCAGAGGATGTACTGCTCAAAGGAAAAGTGAGCTTGCTAGCCATTGGCCTGGAGAAAGTCACCGGATCATTTGATAAAAAGGATGTGGTGGAAATAAATTCTATTGCAAAAGGGATCTCGGAGTACTCCTCAGAAGAATTAATGAAGCTGAAAGGAATCAAAGACAAAGTTATAATAAAGAGTGAAAATATAGTTCTGCTGTAGGTGATTGGGATATCCAAGAAACAACCATTGAAGAGATCGCAGATCGGCCTGGAAGTAGAGGTTTTTACACTTGATCATGCAGGAAATGTAGTAGATAAAGCAGATGCCCTGATAAAAAAAGTTTCGCCAGCTGACAAAAGTATTTTCATAAAGAAAGAATGCGCCCACAATATGGTTGAGATGGGCAGCTTTCCCTCTACGCAGATTCCTAACTCTATAGCAAACCTTCTCAAGAATATGGAGTCGGTGTTGCTGCATGCTGAAAAATTGGATTTGCATCTCTACCCCTTAGGCACCTACCCCGGGAAATTCACGCCCAAGATGCGGGGTGATACTATTTATCGGATAAAAGAAAGCATCTTCGGCAAGAAACGGTTTGAGATAGCAGGAAGGTGCATTGGATTCCATTACCATTATGCCTTGCCGTGGGGCGTCTTTGATGCAAGAAATTTAAGCCTCAAACAGTTGATACAATCAAAGAATAAGCAGAGCTTGGTTAACAGCTACAACTTGCTCATCGCCATGGATCCAATCCTCACCACCTTCATGCAGTCTTCTCCATTCTACCAAGGGAAACAAATGGGCAAGGATTCAAGAGAGATAATGTATCGTGGCGGCAAAGCATTGCGATGCCCAGAGGGATTATATGCAAACTTCACGCCTTTCGGTGGATTGCAGGCATACAAGTATACAGGCACAGACCTAATTCATTATATCACTAACAAATACCGCATATGGAGGAAGACTCTAAAAAATCTGGGGATCAATCTTAAAGTGTTGGGTCTGTACGGTTCAATCCTTGACACCACCTGGAATCCGGTAAAAGTGAATGCCAACGGAACATTGGAACAGCGAGGCATGGACATGAACCACCCCTCTTTGATTTTAGGGATCTCAACAGTAATGAAGAGTATTCTACAAAAGGTTCAGCAGGATTTCATTCAAGTGCTGCCCTCCGATATAGGAATGAAAGAACCATTCAAGCTTGAAAAAAATACTATCTATATCCCACCCGACAGTTATGTGAGGACAACGATGCAGCGGAATGCTGCCTACAGGGGGCTGGAGAGCAGATCAGTGTATATCTACTGTAAAAGGCTTCTTAAGTTGGTACATTCACTGACGTCTGCACAAGAAAGAAAGTTTCTGAGGCCCTTCGACACCATGATAAAAGACAGGATGACGTTATCAGACCATATACTAGCTCAGGCAGCAAAGCGAGGGTACAAAGAAGGGGATCTACCCCAACAGGTTGCAGCAGACATTGCGCTATCCCATGCAAGAAGATTATACAAAGATATTGTAGTGACAAGGAAGATGGTTGAGAATGCCGGCTAATAAATATATAATTGACTCTGACTCCAAAGAGGTATATAATGAGATTTGCAAGAATCTCATTATCATTGACTGCCATACCCATATCGGCGAGGACATTGATGGCCACAAGATTTCCTCAAAGCAGCTTATCCGAAGCATGGACTTCTCTAAAATTAACAAATCAATCTCCTTTCCATTGAACAACCCCAATTACAGCAAGACATTCAGCACACCCAATGACCTGATCTGGCGCTCTCATCAGATGTACCCTGAGAGGATAATCCCATTCTTCAGGCTTAATCCTAATTTTCCCGCATGGAAAAAGGAATGCAAAAAAAGAATTGAACAGGGTTTTACCGGGATCAAACTTCATCCCAGAAGCCAGGCCTTCCGCATTAGCGCTCCTGCAGTGAGAGATATTCTCGCACAAGCAGAGAAGCATAATCTCATTGTTTTGATCCATACTGGATTAGGTGTCAGGAATCTAGTTGATGACCTCAAGAGAGTCATAAGAGAGTTCGCAAAGGTGAAGTTTATATTGGGACATGCCGCATTCATTGACATTACGCGTGCCATGAAAAGTGTCGCTGACAAGGACAATGTTCTGTTTGAGACATCTACCGTAAGGATGTTTGATCTTTTTGACCTTTTTAAGGAGGTATCCCACAAAAGGGTCTGCTTTGGATCAGACATTCCGTATTATGACCAGCAACTCAGCCTGGATATGCTCATAACAACTGCATTGATGCACAAGAAAACACCCAGCCAGATTCAGGAGATGATCGGAGGCAACATTATACAATGGCTAAAATAGATGACTACCTTGGTTTAAGCAAATATCTTAATCCAGCCAAGATCCCTTGGAAAAAGCTCAATCAGATTCCCCTTCATCTAATCCCTTTGCATAAGATACCGTTCAAAAAAATGGGGAAGTTGTTTGAACAGCTGGTTCCGTTAAAAAAAAGGAGGGAACGAGAGAAAATAATCAATTATATCAGACTCTATACCCACTTAGTAACTGCATACAACCTGATGAACCCCCACAGCTACAATAGGGCGTTTGATCATCTTGCGATCGTGAGAAACTTCACCAAAGAGATATCCTATAGAGAAGAGCAGACGTATATGGAAAACATCCATAGCATTGTCTCTGATATCACTAAAAGAAAGGCTCGCATTATCAAACGGCTCAAGAAGTATGCTGGCTCTGACCCTGCCCATGCACAGACAAATCTGCTTCTTGCCCAGAACATATGTATTTTGAGGATTATCAAGATTACCCCATAAAGTTTAAATAGGTAGGGCGTAAATCTCAGAGCATGGAGAAAACAGCCATAACTAAAAAATCAGAAGACATCTCTAAATGGTATACTGATGTTATCCAAAAAGCAGAATTGGCTGATTATACTGATGTTTCTGGAGCAATTGTATTCAGGCCATATTCCTATGCAATCTGGGAGAAAATAGTAAAAGCAGTCGATGAGCGCCTGAAGACCATGGGAGTGCAGAACGCCTATTTTCCTTTATTAATACCTGAGAAGCTTCTCCAAAAAGAGCAGGCCCATGTGAAAGGCTTTACACCCGAAGTTGCCTGGGTCACTCATGCAGGAGACTCAAAGTTGGATGAACGCTTAGCCATACGGCCAACCTCAGAGACCATCATGTATGAGAGCTACAAGAATTGGATCAGGTCATGGAGAGATCTCCCATTAAAGATTAACCAATGGAACAATGTAGTGAGGTGGGAATTCAAGCATCCGGTGCCATTCATGAGAACAAGGGAATTCCTCTGGAATGAAGGCCACACAGTCTTTGCATCCAAAGAAGAAGCTGAGCAGGAATGCAGCGAAATCCTCAACATGTACGACAACGTCCTAAAAGAATATTTTGCCCTCTATGGGGTGAAAGGAAGGAAAACTGAAAAAGAAAAGTTTGCTGGCGCTGAATACACATTATCCATCGAGTTGTTTTTGCCGAACGGCAAAGCCATCCAGGGGCCCGATGCTCATCACGACGGCCAGAATTTTGCAAAAGCGTTTGATATAAAATTTCTGGATAAGAATGAAAAAGAGCAGTTTGCATGGCAGAACACCTGGGCCATTACCACCAGGATGATCGGAGTCATGATTATGATCCATGGAGATGATCATGGATTAGTGCTGCCGCCAAAGTTAGCTCCTATACAGATTGTGATAGTGCCTATTTTCTTCAAGGAAAAGGACAAGGTGCTGAAGAAGGCAAAAGATATTGAGAAAAAATTGAGGAACTACTCAGTAAAGCTCGATGAAAGTGATGAATACACTCCAGGCTGGAAATTCAATCAATGGGAGATGAAAGGTGTACCTTTACGAATAGAGATAGGCCCAAAGGACATTGAAAAGGATCAAGTGGTATTGGTGAGAAGGGACACTCTGCAAAAGACGTTTGTAAAGATTGATAACCTCGAAAAAGAAGTTGAGAAAACACTGGAGTCTATTCAGTCAGATTTGTACCAGAAATCAAAGAAACAATTGGAAGGCTCAATTGTTGAAGTCAAAGATATGAAGTCATTCAAAAAAACGATTGATGATAAAAAGATGGTTTTAGCCCCATTCTGCGGAAAAGAATCATGTGAAGATGCCATCAAAGAGGAATCCGGCGGAGCTACTTCCCGATGCATTCCTCTTGATAGCAAGAAACCAACTGGAACATGCGTGCATTGCAAAGAGAAAGCTCGGTTCTTGACATTATTTGCTAAGAATTATTGAGAATACTTACCAACCTTTATTTGCCCGGGGATTAGTCACCTTAACAACAAGTTTATCTCCTTCTTTTCTAAGCGTCATATCCAGTGTAGTAGTATAGGTTAATGATGTTTCATCCTGTATGCTACCATTGGCCGATTTACCTCGATAAGACTCTGCAACTGGTGTATTGGGGAGGGTTGCATGTCCCTCTGCTGCTAATTGCGCAAGTGCTTTTTCCAAAACACCAACTGGAACTATAGCATTCCAGTATCCTCTGAACTCTTCATCAGAAAAATTTTCTTCCCCAGAATATCCATAATCTCTTGATATTCGAACATTACCAGAAGAGTGCCGTAAATCTACGCGTGTCCAGTCTTCCATCCATCTGTTGCAATCGTCCTTGTCCTCATGACGATAGCCTACTCTATCCGCTAGTAATTTTCTTACTTGTTCTACAGTTATAGCTTCACTCATTACCATGAGGGAATGCGCTTAGATTTATAAAATTACCCCAAAAATGTATGTATTAAGTCTGTTGTCGCGAATGTATCAAAGCTAAGGCCTATTAGGAAACCCCCTAGCGTAGATATAAAACAAGGAATAATCCACAACATTGATCTGACCACACGGGCTGATCTATTCGCCTTAGGCACCATATCTGCAGCCCGTTCAATGAGCCCATCAGGAGGACGTTCAGGTGTATCACACCTCAACACTGCAAGGTAGTCTAAACCTGGATGCATTTTAAGAAGAAAGGCCTGGAACCCGAGTCCGCTAAGAGCCCCAAAAGCACTCTCTGTTGAAGCATCTAATTGTACTTCCAAATTTTTGAAGGAGTCTGGGAAAAATACAAGCATAGCCCAAAAGAATTAAAAATTATTTTTAAACCTTACTGAAGCGCTTCAGAAATCAACCTGCCGACATCAATCTTTGCAGCTTCATTAGGGATAGTATTGGTAGTAATGACTGTAGCTCCTGCTTTCCGCAGTTTTTGCAGTGCATTCTCTACCAAAATGCCATGGACTGCAAAACAAGTTACTTTTTTTGCTCCTAACTTCTTCATTGCTTTAATGGCCTCAAGTAAGGTATGTCCGGTAGAGATCATATCATCGATCATGACTAGATTCTTAGAAGCAATATCGATCTTCTTATGGAGCTGCACCTTTACATCCCGTGCAGAATATCTTGTTTTCTCCATGATAGCAAAATCACACCCTATCCGCTCGGCACATTTCTGAGCCCATTTATAACTCTCCCAATCAGGGCCAATAACAACAGGATTCTTGATGTTTTGCTTGATATAATCCACGATGAGCTGATTTGCGGAAATTTTCTTCGATGCTATTTTGAATATATGCTTCAAGGTCTTTTCACGATGAAGGTGAGGGTCTATGATGATGATCTTGTCTAGATCCTCGTCAATATTCTTGGCAATAGTCCGTAAACTGACACATTCACCTGACTTAAAGCGCGCATCCTGCCTAAGATAGGGGAAATAGGCAGCTACCAAGGTAACTTTCTTCGCCCCTAGATCCTTGGCAGTCTCTGCTGCAAATAGTGTTTCAACCACACAATCGTTAACATTGCCATAGAAACTCTGAACCAACACAACATGCGTGCCCTTGATATCAGTAAGAAATCTGAGCTTTATCTCGCTATCAGGGAAATGGGTGACCTTAAGCTTATGGTAGGGCTTATGAAGTATCCTAGCGACATTCTTTGCAAGATGAATGCCATGGGAACAGCCGATGATAATCATGCACAAATTGCGGCTTCAGCTATTTATAAAACTTTTGAAAAAATACAGCGAAGCGAGATTTGGGACAGAACCATTGTAAACAAAAACCTTTTAAAGATTGGTCATTTCATGATTAACTAGGAAAGCGCTGTGAAAATCAGTCACTGTCCCGCAACCGTCAAAGTCGGAACACTAACCAGGATCGTGGAGAGTCCGCAAGGATTTCTCAAGAGGCTGCATGTTAGCTAAAAGCAGAGAAGAGATTTCAGTCAAAATACCTTTTATTGAGATAGGCAGTATTGCATTCGAAGGCTCGGGATTTGAGCGGTGGTTTGTAGAAGCAGAGCCTGAAGCAGAATCTGAAGCCGTTGGCATTGAAAGGGTTCAAAGGAATGTAAGCATCGATTCAGTGATTGCAGCTGAATTTTCTGCTGGTGGAAGTATCCTTGAAGTTTCCGCACTCCAGACAGGGTATTCTGACTCCAATGCACAAACTCCGTTAGCATACCTATTATTTGATATTGATCCATATACCCGGCCTCTGGATAAAAATCATCCGCTGGTTAACGCCAGGTCACTGGTGTATCCCACTGCCCAAACCATTGCGTATTCTCATGCACAAACCGATTTCACTCCCTACGTAAACGAGGAGGAATATACGCCTGAGCTGGTAACCACTATAAGCTATGAAGATGTATCAGAGAAATCCTACATGCCCCAGATGGCAAGGCAGTTAGATATCTACGCATCAGAACCAGAAGTAACTGCCCTCTACAAGAATGAGCCTGTTCCATTGTTTGATTTCAAGATTATTTCTGATGATGCAGATGGGTATGTGCCAAGAACTACAAGCATGTCTATGAGCCAACCATATGGAAGTCTTGACATCACAGTAAATGAGCATGAAATAATAGCGCCGCA
The DNA here is from genome assembly GCA_035289425.1 of Candidatus Nanoarchaeia archaeon. GTDB lineage: Archaea > Nanobdellota > Nanobdellia > Woesearchaeales > DATDXC01 > DATDXC01. The sequence continues at coordinate 6,096 of DATDXC010000027.1, read as the reverse complement.
ACAATTCTATATACATCTCAGAAGAGATGGACCCGATACCAGTTATGTGGTCAGTGATCCATTTGAGGTAAGATTAGCTTCGCATCCAGCCCCCATATTAGAGAATAAATTTCAGGAAATTGATGTGATTAAGGATTCTCCCAGTCTACCAAAGGCTGAAAAATACGATGGAGATACCACAAAAAATGAACAGTATTCTGTCCAATCCGAGGCGACTGTTATAGTACAGCAGCAGGATAATCATCCAAGCACCATATCGATGCCTTCACTGATTGGTTATATGTTGCAAAAAGAGGCACAGAATACAGTTGTGCAATCTGCAGATTCTCCTCTTCAGCAAATGGATGGTACAAAAGAACTGTCCATCAACTTTAATGTGATCTTGCCAACAGTTCTGAGCAACCAGTTCAGACCATATGAACAAAGAGGGCAGGGAACTGGCCAAGAAGTCATAGAGATGCTGCCTGCTGCTGAGTTCCAGACAGTATATGTACCAATACGGTCTCCAGAAACCGCCTTCAGAACTGTGCAGGAAGTCTTCAATGAAGGGTATAAACCGGCATCAGCTGAATTTCATCACGATGTGGTTGATGCCACAAAATTGGATTACTATGTCTCTCCAAAAGCAAGATCGATTGAGAGAGTTATGCATGAAACAAGGAATCAGAGCATAGATTTTATTGTCAACAAGCCAGAAGAGCAGGCTATTGCACAACCCCAGTATGAAGTTTCGACTGCTTCACGACCACAAACCTACTCCCAGGATGTCGAATTGTCAGTTGTGCTGAATCTTGACCTGGATGAAGCACATCCGATGAGACAAAGGATAAGCTCTCCAGAAGAAAAAGAAATCGAATCCGGCCCCTGGGGGGGAAAAAATAGAAGCAGCCCGAATGCGCATGTACCGAACAACCCCCAGACAATTCTCCAAGACATGAAGCAGTCGAAGAAAACTCAATGTTATCACAAAGTGAAGTTAGAAGATACAATCAAAGAAGAGGATGGAGAAAAGATACTCGATGCTCAGGATTACAGGAAAAAGACACAATGCCCAAAGATAGCAAATCTGGAAGACATTGCCCATGACTCTGATGGTTCATCATTAACCAGCATCTTTGCACTGACCAAGGAGCGAACAAACATTTCAGATATATGGGATGGGGGTAAAGCCGGATATGTAATTAGGATTAAGGAAAAAGGAGTTAGCCGTTCGAGACCTTATTATGAGACTCCTGCCAGGGACTATGTGACAAGCGCCAACTCCCTTCTGGCTATTGTCGATAAATTTCTGAGAGACAGGGGGTATGTCCCCCATTATGGAGGAGACCAAGAGGGGGTGTACATTGCAGGGATTATGGGGGCAAAAGCCGCAGCCCAGAAGAGACTGGATAAGATGCCCGGCAATTACAAAGTAAAAGACATAGATGTTATTGTCGAGTTACATGATAAAAGAACAGGAGAAAGCTCGCTGCCCAATCTCACAAGCACTAAGGATAGTCCCGGGAATTACCAACTGAGTATATTGCTCAGGGTGAAGTCTATTAATCAAAATGGTGAAGAACAGGTCTTCACAACCCCTTTTGAAGAAGAGATAGATCCGGGGTACCAAGCGCCCGAGTTGAGGAAACTATCGAATGACCGAAGCTATACTCTCAAAGAATTCGGAAATGGAAGACTTGGCATTAGTGAGTATGCTCCAAAATCAGGGGAGATATTTAGCATACTCATGACCTCCCAGGGAGCTGATGACTATGAGGATAGGGAAGGGTACCAGATTTTGAGGATAGTCGTAAATGAAGACGACGTTAGGCAGCACAGGACACTGGACCAGGTTATTGGGAATAGGTTAGAAAAACAGAGATTACGGCCAGTTATGAATGAGTATGAAACTCAAAAAGATACAGAAAGTGCTACATATAAAAACGGACAAAAGTCGAACAATAAGACCAAGAGTCTAGATGGTGTACAGGGAATGTACGCAGAATGGCTAAAGCAGAATCCATATGGAGACTCTATGGATGTAGGTATTCTGGTTGTCAATGTGCAGAGAAACCAAGAAAGGCGACCATGCAATGGTGCGCTAAGGGGTCTCTTCCATGGTAATGGAGTTTCAGATGCATCAATCCATGAGGTGGAAGGGTGCTATGAGGGGGTCTCATTAGAGGATTATATATCCCACACATTTGAAAAGGCAGGCAAAAAAGTAGGACTGTCCTATGACATGCGCTTTGAAGAGGATGGCATAACCTACACAACTTTGGAGGGGCAGAAAGAAACCGCTGAAATCTTGGTCAATGGAAAAAAAGTGGACAGGCAGTACATGTTTAAGAACGGAGACAAGATATCGATGGTCAGCCAGCAAAACTCCAGCCAGCAGTCACCATTAAAAGAAATGCAGAGGCAAAAACAACAGTATAGCCCTCAAAAGCAGAAAATAGCAGCGTAACCTATTTGTTTTTACTCTTGAGTAGTATAACACCGAAAGCTTTATAAAAGAGGAAATAATTCTAACCTGCCATGATAGTCCAAAAGGAGTATTTGAATAGAATTAAGGATGATTTTAAGCTCAATATTTACGAAGTCAAGATATGGACTGCATTGCTGAGCAGGGGTATTGCTACTGCAGGAGAATTGGCTGATATCTCAAGTGTACCTAGAAGCAGGTGTTATGACGTTCTTGAGTCCCTAGAGAAGAAAGGATTCATTATAATGAAGATTGGAAAGCCTATCAAGTACATAGCTGTCCATCCTGAGGAGATTGTAGCAAGAGTCAAGAAATCCTTAGAGGAGGAATCAGTGAGGAATATCGAGATGTATGAGACTCTCAGAGAGACAGACCTGTTTAAGGAGCTCCAGATGCTCCACAAGTCAGGTATAGAGCATATAGATGCTTCAGATATTTCAAAATCTATTGTGGGCAGGGGTGCCATTAACCATGCAGTGAGGGACATGCTAAACAAGACTAAGGGAGACGTAATAATCTCAAGTTCAGAGAGCACTTTTATGAGGGATGTAGGCCACCTGAAAGCCATACTCAACGGCCTGAACAAAAGGGGCATCAAAGTGAGAGTGATAGCCCCGGTCAGAGAAAGCCTTGCTAAGAAGTTCAATGTGAAGAACCTTGAAACCAGGGAGTTCAGTTCCCGATTCTTCATCGCAGGTGACGAATTCTTATTCATCATAACAAATGAGTCGGCGACTGCTGACTACGAAACAGCTGTGTGGGTGCAGTCAAAATTCTTCTCCAAGTCCATGTCCTTGCTCATTGACAGGATAAAACCGTAAGGTTTAAATATTACCTCATCACCTCTAGGAATACTGTTCTTAAAAGTGGATTCTATGGGAGAAGAGAAAGAACTAACAAAGACCGGAACTACGACAATAGGTATGGTCTGCAAGGATGGTATTGTCCTGTGTGCTGATAAACGCGTTACATCAGGCTACCTGATCAGCTATAAGAAATTCCAGAAAATAGTTCAGATTAGCGATAATATAGCAGTCACAGTCGCTGGATCAGTATCGGATGTGCAATTGCTTATCAAGATAATAAAAGCAGAGATAAGGCTCAAGCAGATACGTACGGGGACAGAAGTTACGGTCAAAGAGGCAGTGAACCTGCTTGCATCTATGGTATATGGGAACATACGATCAATGAGCATGATTCCGAGCATAGCCCACTTTATTGTGGGAGGCAAGGACAACGCTGGGTTTCATTGTTATGACCTAAGTCCTGATGGGTCCATCATTGAAACCGATGAATATGTCAGCTCAGGTTCAGGAAGTGTCATGGCATATGGTGTCCTGGAGACTCTGTATAAGAAGGGCATGTCTGTAGATGAGGCATTGAAGGTCGGTATAAAATCTATCAATGCAGCTGTCCAAAGAGACATTGCATCAGGAAATGGCATTGATGTTGTTACAATCACCAAAGAAGGTATCCAGAAAGTTTTCACTAAGGAAATTGAATATAGGTTAGAGGCATAAGTTCTCTCACATTCTTGAAAAAATGGCTGAGAATGCAATTATAAAAGAAATCCTTAAAAGTCTGCCAGAGAATAAGATTTCTGAAGCATGCTTTGAAGGAGCGAATATTGTGCTGTATACAAAAGATCAAGAATTTTTCTTGAATAATGATGGCACAATACGTAAGATAGTTGATAGTATAAAGAAAAGGGTAGAGCTCAGGCCTGATCCAAGCATCACCATGGATATGGAAAAGGCAGAAAAGGTGATTAAGAAGATTATCCCTGCAGAAGCAGGCGCTGAGCAGGTCATTTTTGACCCTCAAAGGAGCATTGCCATCATCGAAGCAGAAAAGCCAGGCTTGGCGATCGGCAAACAGGGATCATTCTTAAGGGAAATTCGGGAAAAAGCATTGTGGGTTCCAGTCATCAGGCGTACACCTGCCATCAGGTCAAAAATAATCGAGAATGTCAGAGCTGTTTTATACCAAAATTCAGATTACCGAAGGAAGTTCCTTGATAAGATTGGCCATCGTATTTATGATGGCTGGATGCGCGAGAAAAAGCACGAGTGGATCAGGGTAACATATCTTGGAAGCGGAAGGCAGGTCGGCAGATCATGCCTTTTCCTGCAGACGCCTGAATCCAGGATTTTACTGGACTGTGGTGTTGATGTAGCTGCCAGCAACTCAGACATGTACCCCATGCTGGAGGCTCCGGAATTTGACATCAAGGAGCTTGATGCATTGATTGTTTCTCACTCTCACTTGGATCATGCAGGTTTAGTCCCATACCTCTATAAGTTCGGATACAAAGGGCCAGTATATTGCACCCCCCCTACCCGAGATGTCATGGCATTGATGCAGCTCGATTATGTTAAGATAATGCGCTCTGAGGGCAAGGATCCGATATATGATTCAGAAGATATTAAAGAGATGGTGAAGCATTCCATCACCATAGATTTTGAGGAAGTAACAGACGTCACACCCGATGTCAGGGTTACCATGTACAATTCCGGTCACATATTAGGCAGCGCCATGGTGCACATGCATGTAGGCAATGGTTTGCATAATATCCTCTATTCAGCTGATATGAAATTTGGTAAATCCCAGCTTCTGGAGCCTGCAATAACCTCATTTCCACGCCTAGAAACCCTGATGATCGAAGCTACCTATGGCGGAAAGGATAATCTGCTCCCACCCAGGCATGAGCAGGAAGAGACATTCAGGACCATCATCAAGAATACGATCGCCAGAGGAGGAAAAGTCCTGATACCAGTCCTCGGTTCAGGAAGAGCCCAGGAAATAATGGTCATAATTGAACATGCAGTAAGGAATAATCTACTGCCTAAAGTGCCTGTTTTTATTGATGGCCTTGTGTGGGACATTACTGCCATCCATACTGCGTATCCTGAATATCTAAACGTCAATGTGAGGAAACTGATTTTCCACAAAGACCAGAATCCATTTTTATCCGATATGTTCAAGCGGATAGGCAGCCAGAAAGAACGTATGCAGGTTGTTGAAGAGACCGGGCCATGCGTCATAGTAGCTACATCCGGAATGCTGGTAGGCGGCCCCTCGGTTGAATATCTCAGGCACTTGAGCGATAATCCCAAGAACAGCATTATTTTCTGTTGTTATCAGGGAGAAGGAAGCTTAGGCCGCAGGATTCAAAGAGGAGAGAAAGAATTCTTGCAGGGACAGCCTCCAAAACAGGAAGTCATGAGGATAAATCTGGAGATAAATACTATCGAAGGATTTTCAGGTCACTCAAGCAGACAGGAGCTGATGGGTTTTATCCAAAAATGCGAGCCAAAGCCCAAGAAAGTCATAATTAATCATGGTGAGAATTCACGCTGCTTAGACCTAGCATCTTCGATCCATAAGATGGCAAGGATTGAAACCTCTGCACCAAGAAACTTGGAAGCTATAAGGATTAAATAAGATTTTCATTCAGGATGGTCAGTCTCTGCTGTATCATAAAAAACGAATGTGACCTCCTCCCCACCCTAAAGGGTGAGGCTTCCATATGTTCAAGCGACAATGCCATGATGTGCTTCTTGGTTTTCAATATAGGCTATAACGCTGTTGAGGTCATTATAGCCGACAGTTGTGGCAAATCCGCCTGGACT
>DATDXC010000026.1:0-2756 GCA_035289425.1 Candidatus Nanoarchaeia archaeon | reverse complement strand
TATACGGATGAGCAGGTTTATGCGGCATTGGCAGCGTTTTAATTTTCACGCTCAATAATACCCCATCTGCGTTGTCAGGACTGCGGGCTTGAATCCTCACATACCTAAAAAAAGTATGCTGCGGTCAATCCCTTGTCCTTCCTAGCATCTGTGGCATTCTTGAGTGTGAAGTAAAAAAAAGAAAATGGGGTATGAATGGCCCAAGTAAGAGGTTCAGCAGGTAGTTTTACATCAAATGAGGCGGTAAGAAAGGCCAGAAGGAATATTGCTGTCACCTTAATAGTAATGGCAATAATTGGACTCGTAGAAGGATATTTGTTCGCTGTATTTCTTCATAAGATTTATTTGCCTATAATAGGGTTGGTTTTACTATCAATTTGTGGCTACTTTTTATTTAAACATGCAGATAAATACATGGAACAACTTGAAAAGGAGAAGATAAACTTCAGAAAGGGTGCTGTTGGAGAGTATCTTGTGGCAGGATTATTAGAAAGGGATTTATCCAATAACTTTTATGTCATCAATGACCTATCAACACCACATGGAGATATAGACCATGTAGTTGTTGGTCCGACCGGCATATTCCTTATAGATACTAAAAACTGGAGAGGTGCTGTAAAAGCAGATGATAAGGGAGAGTTGCTGTTAAATAATAAACCTATAAACAAACCTGAAATAAAGAATTTCCAAGTGCGAGTGATGGAGATTAGAAATAGATTTTTAAGTCTTTGCAATTTAGACGATATTTATTTTCAACCAATATTTGTTTTTCCTACAGCATGGGTTGATCCTACATGGGGTTCTACAAGAAATGTTTGTTGTATGACGGATGAAAAACTTATCGAATATATAGAAAATCAGAAGCCCCCGAAAAATTTTATGTCTTCGTCAATGGCACAGTATGTAACGGCTTTTGAAGCATTAGGGAGATTTGATAAGAAACTTTAAAAGGTATATATAAATGTCATCACACACAACACAGCCACAAACAACCAATTTTGAACCCAAAATCGTAGCCTTTGTGTGCAACTGGTGCACTTATGCAGGTGCGGATTTGGCAGGCACGAGCAGGATGGAGTATAAGCCGAGTGTGAGGATTATAAAACTTCCATGCACAGGACGCATTGACCCGCTCTTTATCATCAAGGCATTTGAAAAGGGCGCGGACGGTGTTCTGGTTTCAGGCTGCCATCCCGGAGACTGCCACTATACAACAGGCAACTATCATGCAAGACGCAGATGGATTGCGTTCAAGAGTTTGCTGGAATTTACCGGCATTGATATGGGAAGGCTCCATTTCTCATGGGTTTCTGCATCAGAGGCAATCAAGTGGGTGGATTTGGTAAACAATATAACTGATGAGGTCAAGAAGCTTGGGCCGTTTGTGGAGTATAAGGGATTGAGTGAACGATAATCATGGAAAACACACTTAGACAAAAGGCAAAGGAACTCTTTGAAAAAGGAGATGTAAAGGTTGTTATCGGCTACGGCTGGAATAAGCGGAAGACCAGAACAACACCTGTTTTCATCACAAAGCAGGAGGATGTTGAGAAACTTGTTTTTAATCCCCTTTGCGTCAACAACCTTTCACTTTATCTTACAAGAAAGTTTGCTGACATAAAGGCTTTGGGCAAACCTGCAATTGTTGCAAAGGGGTGCGATATAAAGACCATTGCAGTGCTTATTTCTGAGAGCCAGTTGAAGCGGGAGGATGTTGTAATTCTCGGTATGTCCTGCAATGGTGTTGTGTATAAACAGGAACTTTGGAAAGGCGAATTGAAGCCGGAGATTATGCCGACCAAGTGCCATAACTGCGATGTGAGAAATCCGCATATTGTGGATTTTACCATCGGCGAAAAAACGGACTTCAAGGCGCCTGATGAACCGACAGGAATGGTGTTTGATAAGATAAGAGAATTGGATAAAAAGTCCGGTGAAGAGCGTTGGGATTTCTGGATTGAGCATTTTAACAGGTGCATAAAATGCTATGCGTGCAGGCAGATTTGTCCACTTTGCTATTGCGAGAGATGTATCGCTGAAAAAAATATGCCGCAATGGATAGAGACATCCGCGCATCCAAGAGGCAATCTTGCGTGGAATTTAAAGCGGGCAATGGACCTTGCAGGCAGATGCACATTTTGCGGAGAGTGTGAAAGGGCATGCCCTGTGAATATACCACTGAATCTTGTAAATCAGAAACTTGCACTTGTTGTAAGAAAGGCATTTGAACACAGGGCAGGATATGATGAAAAGGTTCATCCGCCGATGATTGTGTTTAATATGGAGGATCAGGAAGACTTTATAAAGTAGTTCACTCTGAAAAACGCCCATCTGCGGAGCCTGTTCCGAGCGAAGCGAGGAATCTCGTAACATAATTTGTCCTTCCGCGCATCTGTGCAATTTTTGAGCGTGAACTGAATAAAGCAGTGCAGAAAAGCCTTGTATCTGGAGCTTTTGACTGTGCCGTCAGAATAAAGGTGATTTAAAAATGGCGAATAAACTTTTTAAAAAAGAAAATCTTGGCAAACTGATTGACACGCTAATCGGTGAAGGTAGCATTTTCGTCGCACCGAGGATGGGTGCGCGGCAGGTGGTTTATGCACCTGTTTCAAAGTTTGAGGAAATAGTCTTTGACTATATTATTCCTATAAATTCATTTAAGGAGTTCCTGTTTCCTCAGACAGAAACTGTTGCTGCATTCAGCATCCATAAAGAAGGTGTGGATTTAAGGGGTGTTGAGATAGAGCCGAAAGAGA
>DATDXC010000025.1:0-6079 GCA_035289425.1 Candidatus Nanoarchaeia archaeon | reverse complement strand
ATAAGCGAATATGTTGGCAATAGGGTGCAGAGCTGCGCCTTATCAACCAAAGAGAAATTTCCTGCTGCAGGCTTTGGAGACAGATCTGTTGTAAATACCTTAATCAACAGGGATGATGTAGCAATTAACATGAATTTTGATGTAAAGATAGGCACTGGAGATAAACTTGTAAAAAATGGCATGCATAGGATTAAAATCCCGGTAAGGCTTGGCTATATAATGGATTCTGCCGAAAAGATAATTGACAGGCAGATTAAGGATATTGACAAGGTTGATTTGAGCTATCTTTCAAGTTTTGACTTTTCCGCTTCGGCTGTAATGACTGACAATGAAGAGGTTTTGTATAAGATAGTTGACATAAAATCAAATATTGATTCAGAGCCTTATACCTTCCTCTTTGCGGAGAAATACAGCCTTAAGGACAGCGGCTTCAATTATGCGCCAAGGCTTTCTTTCATAGGCGATGTCAAGGCTTCAGTCGGGCAGCCTGTTTCAATTAAGGCCAATGCCACAGACATAAATGATGATGTCTTGAAGTTTTCCAGCAGTTCGGACTTGTTTGACATAAGCGAGCAGGGCGACATCCAATTCACGCCAAATAGCGAAAGCAGAGGCATGCATTTCGCGACAATAATTGTAGAAGATTCCAAAGGCATGAAGGACATGCAGGTAATGAAGATAGAGGTAGTATGATATCAAAGAGATTATTTGCAGTCTTTATTGCAATTCTTGTTAGCATGAGTTCTATTAGTGTTGTGTTTGCGGAAGAAGGAGATGAGCTTAAACCTGATAATCCTGAATATTATAAACAAAAAAACCCAAATGAATGGGATTATGCAAAAATTGAGTTTGATAAAGTGCCCATTGATAAGTATAATCAAATTGATTGGGCTAAGGTTCCTGATGATAAGTTAAAAGAGATAAAAAAACCAGAGGCCTTAAATCCAGATACTCTTCAGAAGATGGGCGATAAGGCTGGCAAATTAGATTCCAATGTTCTAAATAGAGCCCTGCAGAACAATCATGCTGGAGGAGAGTTCATTGGTGCGGCTCCTCCAAGTTTTAGGTACGGTAAAGATGGAGACACAGTAGTGTTAACCACCAATAATGGCCCTGTTAAATTGCCTGCTGATATAAACCAGAAGCCTGCTTCTTACCTAGTGGAATTTTTGCCTAATGGGGATATACTGGTCACAAATATCGGTAAAGATGCTAATCCTAAAAAATTATCAATGAACGGAAACGAGGTTTTGATATATAGTGGAGGAACTGCCCGCATGGGAGATGGCAAGCTCGTTTTGTCTGAGGGAGCTTCTATGCCAATCAACTCCTTGGCAGGAGTATTGGGGATGAAACTAGAAGTATCGAAAGGGACTGTTACAGTCGAAACAGATAGAAACAATCCAAACGAGATTACCAGGGCATCAGGGACTGGTAATTATCATCTTATTCAGGCAAAAGCAGAAACGACAGAAACAACTATAATTAAAGGGGATTTTGACTGGAGAGTAAAGGATAACAGTCTTCGTTTAAATGATGGCGCGTCTGCATTAACCATCACTGAGCGGCAAAATGCCCTGCCAATAATTGTGATGGCAGAGGCAGAGAAGAGAAGTTCTTTGGATATAAACTTTGTCACAGAAAATGTAAGGTCAAATCCGCCGCCTGAAAAAAAAGAAGGGATGCCCACTCCTAGCATACTTTACCTAAACCGGGACACAGGGGAAGGAATGCTTTATGGTTCAGGAAAAGCAGGTTTTGTCAGCGGTTTAACCGGAGATGTCAAAGAAGCCAGCGATGCAGACAAAAATAAAGTCTCGCTTTACATGACTACTATAGAGAATGCTTATGGGGGAGAAGCTTATTTCAACCCGAATGTTGGAAAAGGAGTAAATCCCGTAATTCTCATTACAAAGACTGATTTTACTAAAGTAACTACAGATGTTGAAAGGGCCAGGTTCCCAATAAAGCACACTTTTGAGATTAAGGGTGGAAATGTTTTCACAAGCAAAGCTAACAATGGAGCAGAAGGGGGCTGGGGCTCGTTCGGAGGAAATTGGTACGGTTTCATTGATTTTGCCAAGAATGCTTTTAAGAATTCAAACTTTGTTTCCAATGAGAGATTGCTGCCGGTAATACAGCTTGTCGAATCCGGCGGCATACCTGGGTCAGGAGCAGTTTCTGATGTGAACAAATACATTGCATCCCAATCTGCAGGCAGCCTTACAATGGTTCCGACAGCCCAGGGGTATAATATGATACTTCCGGATTACAAGAGGAGTATCCTGACAGGAGTGAATAATGAGGGTATAGACGCGTCCATTCTGGAAAAGCCAACTTTCGGAGAAAACCCTATTCTCAAGGAACAGGCAAGGTTGGCAAGTATGCTAGGGCAGCCTGCAACACCCGGAGGAATTGAAGGTGCAAGTGTTCAAGCTGGAGCTGCGGAAACAGGCATAACTGATGAGAGTACTGTAACTAATTTATTGAAGTTACTTCCAAATAAGCCAGATAGTCCATTGCCAGGAAACCCTGCTGATTGGAAAGTGGTCGACGGGAACCTTGTATGCAATAATGATAAAGGATGCCTGATAGAAGGAGGTGGTGGAGGTATTCCTTATACAAAAGGAGACACAATAAACATACCAAGTAAAACTGTAACCAGCGCTTCCGGTCAACAGCAGAGTGAGACTCTAGTAGGGGATATGGAAGGCAGCCCGGCTCGTGAGTATGGAGATTCCACAAAACCACCAGCTGCGCAGACAGCAATTCAAAAACAAGGAAAGGCAGCGGCTCCGGCTACAAGACAGCCATCAACTTCTCCTGTACCCATTAGCTATGAATCCGAATCTTTGGAAGATTTGAGACAATTGTTGGATGACTATGGAGCAGGAGATCCTGTTCAAACAGGCAGCGAGCAGCCAAAGATTCAGAAAGAAATAATAAAAAAGCTTGGAAGTGAAATGAGTCAGATAGAAGAAAACTATTTTGATCAGGAAGCGCTGCCTGATTCAGCAAACCAGAAATTGAACAAACTAAATTCAGAAAGGGTTGCCATAAGCAAGGAGCTTCTATTCAAGGCAGTGGAAGGTGGCTCTGTATTGGGGCTAAATAAGGGTTCAAGCGATAATGTCAAATACTTTAAGACTGTATGGAATGACATGGTTTTACAGAAAAAAATAGAAGGAGACTTGCTGGACGAGACATCGCCCATATTTGATGCGAAAACAAAGAAAGCTGTCGAAAGTCTTCAAAAAAAACTTGAGGTATCTGCCGGTGGGATATTAGGTCCAGAGACGGTAAAAAAATGGAGTGCTTCTGAAGAAAGTTTTAGAACTTTAACACAAGCTGGACAGGGTATTCCAGAGTCTAAAGAGGCTGTTAGTCCCAAAGATAAAAAAGCCGCTATATTGGTGCCAGCTGAAATCCAACAATCTGTAGCTTCCAAAACAACTGTAACAGTTCAGCCTCAGGAATCACTCACACCCATACTTCAAATCTCAGGAGTCAACATATTGGTTGATAGATTTGGGACAGCAAAGGCTAACATAAATGGGAAATTAGTTGATGTAGATATAAATGACGACGCTTCTGGTTTTACTTACTATGATGACCAGGGAAAAATTGTTTCAGTAACTGCCCCAACATCTGAAAATCTGCCGGCTGCACAGGCTCAAACAGTGCATAAGGTAGTATACGATTTAGGAGCAGACAATCCAATCATTGACGGAAAAGAGGCAATCCTTGTCGGCAGGCAGGGAGACAGCGATGTATACAAGATCGGAGACAAGCTGTTTTTAGTCAAAGACCAAACGACAAATGCAGTAGAAGTAAAAGAATCTAAGCTAAAAGATGGCAACACAGTCTATTATGATGCAGAAACACTTTCCTTATTGGAAGTAGTTACACCTCCTTCTCCTCAATCCAAGACTCATAGGGTTACTCAGGGCGAAACTTTAGCGGGAATAGCCCAAAAATATGGAAAAAATATGAAAGATTTGCTAGCGGCGAACCCATCAATAACCGATCCGAATAAGATTTTTATAGGTCAGGAAGTTGTAATCCCCTCATTTTCCGGATTTCCGCAGGACACAAGTAATGAAGTCTCAACTTCTTTGGCAAATACCAAGCCTTATTCGCAGTCCTCAATTTTAAGCGCTTTTAAAGCACTTGAAAAAGCACCTGATAATTCAGAAGAGCAGAAAATAGTTTTAAAAAAAATGTATGATATGATGAAGGCTAACAACGATCAGCGCTCTGCAGCACTGGTTGCATTAAGACTAGCCGAGTTTCCTGAATATACGGGCTTTTCCAAAGAAGCTAGGGATTTTTTTGTAGCCAAAGCTGAAAATACCCAAAATATGAATCATCCAGAATCCATGCTTTTAGCAGAGGATCTTAATAAAGCAGGAGAAAAAAGAAAAGCTTATGACGTTTTAGTAAGTTTAGTAGAAAGGGATAGTAATGCAGGTGCGTATGATAAAGCTGCAGAAGCAGCCCAGCAAGCTGAATCTATCTCGAAAGATATAAACATCAATTATGCAGTTTCTCCAGATTTATTTATTAAAGCTGCTAAAATTGCAGAAGATAAAGGCGATTTGTATGGCGCAAAATTTTATGCAGAAAAGAGTGGTAACATTGTGGAGGTAAAGAGACTTGAATCAAAAATACAAAATTCATTAGCTGAATTCAGCGGAAAAAATGTAGTATCAGTTGGTTTTAGTCCGAGATCAACAGATGAGCTTTCTAGGGAAATAGTTGCGGCAATTGAAGGGTTTATGAAAGGCCAGAATGGACCGCTTTATTTAGCTTCTGAGGAAAGATTGGGGATTGATATAGCACAATGCCCGGAAGTAGCTCATACATCATTGGCAGGTGTTGGAATTGACTTAAAGAATCTCATGACTCAGACCTATCATCAATCAGCAGATAAAAGCAAATGGGTTGGAAAGCCAAGTGATATTTATGATGGGAGGAATGAAGTGTTCTTCCAAAGGACCTTGAATTTAGAGCAGACCTTTAGGGAATTGGGGACATGGACTTCAGGATCAAGCGGCATAAAACCAGGGGCTGTAGCAATTCTTGATTTTTATGATAAGGACAGGCATACTGTAGTTGTAACAAAAGTAGACGAGAGAACAGGAGAAATCCTAGAAGGATATATGAGGGATCCTTTTGATAGGTCATCTCATGCCATGATCGTGGATTTTCAGGTATGGGAAAAAAAAGCATTTGACCCTTCAACCTCTTATACTAGAAACTATAAAGGTATAAGGGGATATGGTATAGTTCCAGGCTCTGTAACCGGAGTTAATGTTGCAAAAAGATAAACCATATATGCTATTTATGCTACATGATTTAAAAACAAGTTATAAACAATATATCCCCAATATTTCTATTACAAATAACAGATTACCATTAAAACATCTGTTACAAATATTAGATAATTATTCTGAAATAAATTATAGAAAAACTGTATATAAAATCTTAATTTCTGTAAACTTTAACAGAAAAATATATAAAGCAGTATATAAATTATTAGCTTAATGGATAAGGAATTAAAGCAAAATATGCTTGTTTTCTATACTTTGAAATATCTTCCTCAAAAAGAAAAAGTCAAAGTTCTTAGAGAACTGCAGGGCTATAATGAAAGAAAATACGGCAAGCAGTATGAACATAAAGGTTTAGTCCAGAAATCAAGTGCGGAAAAGCTTGGCTCTAATGTCATTCTTGTTCCTATACAAAGTTTTGTTGAATTCCAGAATTTTTTCTCGAAAAATAATGTAAGAATAGAAGTTAAAGAGGTATGGATAAGATGAGCAGGAAAGCGCAGGCAACTATATTCATGATAATCGGCCTCATTATTTTAATCGGAGGAATTTCATTTTTTTACCTGAGGCAGAAAACTTTGGAAACGCCGGTAGAACAAAAAGCTGAGGAGTTCAAGCCAGAGTTTGAAGTGCAAAGCCAATTAAAGGATTATGTTGATGCCTGCATACAGCAGCAGGTGCTGCAGGGCCTGGAAATAATAAGGCTGCAAGGCGGCTATATAAACATTCCTGATGATGCAATAACCTTG
>DATDXC010000024.1:0-8147 GCA_035289425.1 Candidatus Nanoarchaeia archaeon | reverse complement strand
GTTTTTAAGGGATTTTAAGGAGAAATATAGTTTTTCTGATATCGCAGATATGATAAATGCATTAAAGGATTTAAAGGTTATGGTTATCGGAGATGGAATTATCGATGAGTACCATTATTGTGAGTCTCTTGGAAAATCTTCCAAGGCAAATCTTGTCGTTAGCAAATATCTGTCTCATGAAGTCTTTGCAGGAGGGACATTTGCTGTAGCCAATCACCTTGCCGGTTTATGCGATAATGTTACCATGGTATCCATGTTGGGGAAGGAAGATTCAAGGGAAGATTTTATCTTGAAGAATCTTAAGCAAAATATCAAGACGAAGTTTTTTTACAGAGACACTGGCCCTACCGTCATCAAGAAGAGGTATATCCATGAATATTTGAATCAAAAATTGTTCGAAGTATGCTATCTCAATGATGATATGATTGACGGCGGGTGCGAAGCGGAGATTATTGATTATCTTGCATTGGAAGTTCCCAAATATGATATGGTCATGGTTTCCAACTTTGGGCACGGTTTCGTCACCGACAAGCTTATAGAGGCAGTGAAGGTGTGTGCGAAAGTATTCGCAGTAAATGCCCAAACAAACGCTGCAAATGTAGGCTATAATTTAATCACAAAACATCATAGTCCTCACTATGTTTGCCTTGATGAAAGCGAACTGAGGCTGTCGGCCCAGGAAAAACATGCTGATATCGAAGATGTTGCAAGGAAAATTGCGCGATCCATCAATGCCGATTGTCTCATCGTAACGTTGGGAAAGAAAGGGTCCTTTGGAGTAAATCACAACAACGCAAACAGGACGCCCATATTTTCACACAAGGTGGTTGACACTGTTGGCGCTGGCGACGCTTTTTTTGCCTTCACTGCTCCGTGTTATGCCAAAGGGATGCCTCTGGATCTTCTCTCTTTTATCGGCAATGCGGTAGGGGCTCTGGCTGTCCAGATCGTCTGTAACAAAAAATCTGTGGAAAAGTTTGAATTGCTGGAATTTATCAATACCATCCTGAAATAAATTTCTAATTTCTAAATCCTAATTTCTAATAAAATGTCAAATGTCAAAAAATATGATTTGGAAGATAGGACAGCAAGGTTTGGTGAAAACATTATTGAATTTGCAAAAGAGATACCCAAAACCACAATAACGATTCCTTTAATAAGCCAATTGGTTAAAGCAGGCACAAGTGTTGGCGCAAATGAGAAATTTAATACAAACGCAATAAGTAAAGTGCCATTGCAGGGAGTAGATACTGTAGGGGAGATGCTTGTCCTCTCCCGTTTCTGCGGGCGGACACAAGGCCCGCCCCTACACTGCCTACAATGATAATATAACAATATTTAATGCGTTTGTATTAGTCATTGGACATTTCATTAGAAATTAGACATTAGGATTTAGGAATTGTATTTAACGCGTTCAGATTAAATACGGAAGAGGGGAATTTCCCATCGTTTTTAAATCCAACAAGGCGGGTAGAGCATGGACAAATACAGAATAGACAGCCATAAATTGATATATCATATCCCAAGGGTCAATGACTGGATTGCAGGAAAATTGGTCTATCCAATCTACACCGAGATAGCGACATCCGGAACATGCAATCACCGCTGCACTTACTGCGCCCTTGATTACATGGAATATCAACATCGGTTTCTTGACACGAAGATATTAATGGAGAGACTCTCTGAGATGGCGAAGCTCGGTGTAAAGAGCGTGATGTATGCCGGAGAAGGCGAGCCTCTGCTGCACAAGGATATTGGAGAGATTGTCCTCCATACGAAAAATGCGGGTATTGATGTGGCGTTTACGACCAATGGGGTGGTGTTTGTCCCGAAACTCATGCGGCAGACCCTTCATGCCATTACATGGATAAAAGTCAGTATCAACGGCGCAACAAAAGAAACTTATGCTAATATACACAGAACCGGCGCAGAAGATTTTGACCGGGTTATTAAAAACATCGGAGAGGCGGTAAAATTTAAAAAAGAAAATAATCTGGAGTGCGCCATTGGCATGCAGATGATTTTACTGCCGGAGAATTGGCACGAGGCTGCGCTTTTGGCGGAGACTGCGAAGAATCTTGGGGTGAGCTATCTTGTTGTAAAGCCTTACTCCCAGCACTCCTTCAGCCATACGACGGCATATAAAGATTTTCGCTACAGTGAACATATTGGTCTCGGCGAAACCCTCCGGCAGTTCAACACAAAAGATTTTCAGGTCATTTTCCGCGAGCATACTATGAAAAAGTGGGATGACGGCAAAAGGAATTATGAGCGGTGCTTGGCATTGCCGTTCTGGTCGTATATAGATGCAGGCGGAAATGTGTGGGGGTGCAGCGCCTATCTCGGCGATGAAAGATTTATCTATGGCAATATTTGTCAAAACACCTTTCAGGAAATATGGGAAGGGGAAAAAAGGAAAAAATCCCTTGAAAGGGTTCATTCTGATATGGATACATCGGAATGCAGGGTGAATTGCAGGATGGATGAGATTAACAGGTATCTATGGGAATTAAAGCATCCGTCAGGGCATGTGAATTTTATTTAAGTTTACGCTCAAAAATGCCCATCTGCTGCGTTGTCGCTGCGGCTTCTTCGCTCAACATACTATAAAAGTATGCCTCGCTTGAAGCCTTGCTCCGCCTTGCATCTGGGCAATTTTTGAGCGTAAACAGCTTAAAAAAGGTAATAATCTATGAATAGGAAATCAATAAAGAAAAACATTAGAGCGGGAGGCTCTCCCAGAGTAAAGGCGTTGGCTAAATTACCGGCGAACCGGTTATATGAAAAGGCAAATGAGATGCGCAAGGATTTGGTAAAAATTGCCGTCCAAAATAAGGCAGGCCATATTGCTCCATCCCTTTCTTGCGTTGATATTTTAACAGCGCTTTATTATCAAACCATGAATCTTTCTTGGGACCCGCAGTGGGAAGAAAGGGACAGGCTTGTATTTTCTAAGGCGCACGGCTGTTATGGATTTTATGCCATTCTTGCAGACAGAGGGTATATTCAGCGGGAAGACTGGGAGAATTTTTATAGAGGAAGTTTTTTATCAGGATGCGCTGAACGAAGCACAGAACACGGTATAGAGGCAAGCTGCGGCGCGCTTGGTCACGGACTGCCGATGGCTGTCGGCATTGCATTTGGAGCAAAATTACAGGGTAAAAAGTACAGGGTTTACTGTGTTGTCGGAGACGGCGAAATGCAGGAAGGGTCTATGTGGGAAGCGGTTCAATTTGCAGCAAAGTATAAACTGTCGAATTTGACGGTTATAATAGATCATAATAGACTTCAGGCTATGGATTTTCTGGAAGATGTATTGACCGTGGAAGGAAAAAGGTTTGATTTGCAGCAAAAAATGAAGGCCTTTGGGTTTGAAGTAAAGACATGCAACGGACATAATCCTGAAAAAATGGTTTCCATCATGGAAGGGTGGATAAAGGGCAGTGCGCTTGACAAACCGCAGGTATTGATAGCAAACACTGTTAAAGGATACGGTTTGTTGTGCATGGAAAATATTTCTAAATTTCACTTCCGTTTGCCGACAGAAGATGAATTAAACATGGGATGTCGTTTTGAATAGCGCAGCAAATTACAGAAAAGATATTGTCAACAAGATTATCCCCTATGCGAAAAAAGACGAGAGGATTATGCTGCTTGTTTGCGATATGGGATTTGGAGCCGTTGATAAATTTAAAATGGAATTCCCTGACAGGATTTTTAATGTCGGCATTATGGAACAAGGGATCGTTGGCGTAGCGGCCGGAATGGCAATGACCGGTTTGATACCCATAGTATATTCAATTGTAAATTTTCTTGCTTTTCGTTCATTAGAGCAGATACGGAACGATGTGGCGCATCAGAACTTGAATGTTAAGTTTATTGCAACTGGGGTAGGTAATTACTTCAAATTTCTTGGTCCGTCGCACTGCTGCGACGAAGACGACAAAAAAATTATGCAGTTGATAGATATGAAAATATACGACCCTTACGAAACAGAAGATATTGACTTTGATAAATTGGTAAAAAATTGGATTACAGATACAAAGGCAGGATATTTAAGGGTGTGAGCAGAAATGAAATATCCATGAGCCGTTGGCTCACAAAGTGGGATGAAAATTTAATAACTGTCATGCCCGAATGCTTCTATCGGGCATCCAGCGTCTTTTGCGATGCGATACGGACTAAAACAGAAAAACTCTGGATTCCCGCTTTAAAACTGCGGGAATGACAATCTTAATCAAAGAGGTATTTTCAGGTGAAATATAACTACAAAATAACAGTTATTATGCCGGCCCTGAATGAAGATGAGAATATCGTAAAGGCGGTGGAGAATGTAATAGAGTCGTTTGACAGGGTTGGAGTTTCCGGCGAGATTATTGTTATGAATGACGGAAGCACGGATGGCACCGGAAATACGGTAGAAGGGCTTATTAAGAAACATTCTTTTATCAGATTGATAAGCCATGATAAGCCGGAAGGCATAGGCGCATCTTTTTGGGAAGGCATAAAGAAATCTCAGGGAGAAGTTGTAACCATGGTTCCCGGTGATGGTGAAAACGACGCCTTTGAAATCCTGCGCTATCTGCCGCTTATGAACCATGTTGATGTGGTCATACCGTTTGTATATAATACGAGTGTAAGGTCATTTAAACGGAGAATGCTTTCTAAACTTTATAAGGGGATTATCAATCTGTCATTCGGTATGCTGCTCAATTACATGAACGGGACCGTTATGTATCGCAAATGCGTGCTGGAGGATATTGACTTAAAGGCTAAAGGTTTCTTTTATCAAACAGAGCTCCTGATCAAATGCCTGAAAAACGATTATATGTATGCCGAAGTTCCGTATATCTTAAAAAGGCGGAGTACAGGCGGATCAAAGGCCACAACCCTGAAATCGCTTATGGGTGTGATGCGGGGCTATCTTACGGTAATGGCTTCCGTATATCTTGGCAAAAAGGCGGATAAGCGCATTGCCCCTGATTCTGTAACCGCTTTAAAAATAAAAGAACTAAATGGATGTGTTAAAGACAACTGATTATGGAAAATATAATTCTTGATGGACATAAACTTGCATGGCATAAAGACCGTGTTGACGCCTGGTTCCGGGGTGAAAGGATTGCCCCAATAACCATTGACTGCTCTTTAACGAGGGCATGCACGTATAAGTGCACATATTGTTATGGCATGCTTCAGGCGAATGATATAAAGCGGATGACCAAGGACGTGATATTCAGATTCCTTGATGACGCCGCCGAGATAGGCGTTAAGGCGATTAGTTTTGTAAGCGACGGCGAATCAACATGCAGCCCGCATTTATACGATGCCATTCTAAGAGGAAAATCTAATGGTCTGGATATGGCATTGGGTACCAACGGCTATCTGTTGCAGGATGAACGGCTGGAAAAGATATTGCCGGCCATGACCTATCTGAGGTTTAATATATCTGCTGCAAATGCGAAGAGATATACGGAAATTCATGTATGCGAAAAAGAGGCCTATTCCAAGGTTATAAATACAATAAAAGAGAGCGTAAGGATAAAGAAGAAAAACAAATTGGATGTTACTATCGGCATGCAAATGGTATTACTGCCTGCATTTGCAGACCAGATTATTCCTCTCGCAAAACTGGGCAAGGAACTTGGTGTTGATTATCTTGTTATAAAGCATTGCAGCGATGATGAGATGGGGAGTATCGGGGTAGATTATTCAAAATATAATGATATGGTTGATGTGCTGAAACAGGCCGAAACTTACTCAACAGACAATTATCTTGTTAAGGCGAAATGGTCAAAGATATTAAGCGGAGGGAAGCGTAAGTATTCTCAATGCTACGGTCCGCCGTTTATAATGCAGTTTTCAGGCTCCGGCCTTGTTGCGCCATGCGGCATGTTATTTAATGATAGATATAAGAAATATCATATAGGAAATATTGCAGATACCTCGTTCAAAGAGCTGTGGAAGAGCGAAAGGTACTGGGAGGTAGTAAATCTCATTGCATCTGATAAATTTAATGCGAAAACTATGTGTGGTTCTTTATGTCTCCAGCATAAGGTTAATGAATTTCTCTGGGACTTAAAGCAAAATGAAATACCCCTTGAAGAGCCGACGAGTCCTCACCCCATGCACAGTAACTTTATATAATTGTGTCCTGATATAACAGGCTGTTGAAAAAGGCATCAACAGCCTTGATTACACAGATTGGGAAAAACGATTACACAGATATTTCAATGGGTTTTAATCTGTGAAATCTAATCTTTTATCCGTGTAATCAGAGTTTGTTGAGTTTTTCAACAAACTGATAACTATTGACATCAGCTCTCAGAAAGAAGTAGAGCTTAATCACGTGAATATGCATTGTATAGCCATAATACCTGCACGCGGTGGCAGTAAGCGGATATATAAAAAGAATATTCGCCCTTTATTAGGGAAGCCGTTAGTTACCTATTCTATAGAACAGGCATTGGCTGCAAGGCACATAGACCGGGTTTATGTCTCTACGGAAGACAAGGAAATAGCAAGTATTGCATCAAGAGGAGGGGCCGAAATAATCAACAGACCTGCAAAGCTTGCTACAGACACCGCTTCTACAGAAGATGTTATATTTGATGCGCTGAGGCAGTTGAAATTGCAAAATATTGAGCCAGAGTATGTAGTCCTGCTACAGCCGACATCACCTTTAAGGTATCCTTCGGATATTGATGGGGCTATTACAAAGATACTTAGTGATGGTTCAGATTCTCTATTGAGTGTATGCAGAAATAACAGATTTTTATGGCTTTCTGATATGAAGGCGCTAAATTATGATTATAAAAAGAGACCAAGAAGCCAGGAGAAGGAGTGGGAATTCATTGAGAATGGTTCTATATATATTACAAAGATAGAAACATTTATGAAAAAAAAGAATAGACTGGCTGGTAAAATAAGTTTTTACGAACAACCTAACGAATGTGCCTTTGAAATAGACGATGAGTTTGATTGGAATCTATCCGAGTTCTTAATGAAGAAGTTTTATATTTCAAGACAGTTATGTAATAGGTTATCTAAGATAAAACTTTTTTTAATGGATATAGATGGAGTGTTGACTGATGGCGGTGTATATTATAACAATAAAGGAGAATATTTATTAAGATTCAATCGCCAAGATGGGAAGGGCATTGAATTATTAAGAAATAATGGTTATATTACAGGCGTTATTTCTTCAGAAGATTCCAAAATTGTAAGGACGAGACTGGAGAAACTGAAAATAGCGCATATTTTTTTAAATTGTAAGGAAAAATCAAAGATATTGGATGTTATAATATCTAAAATGAAAATTACTGAAGAAGAAGTGCTTTTTATTGGGGATGATATTCAGGATATTCCTGTAATGGAAAGAGTAGGATTTAGCGCATGCCCTTCAAATGCTGTAGATGTTGTCAAAGATAAGTCGCTATATCTGTGCAAACGAAGCGGTGGAAATGGCGCTGTTAGAGAAGTGATAGATTTGCTATTATGTGGTAGCTATTAGGAGCTTGTTGAAAAACTCAACAATCTCTGATTACACAGATAAAAGATTAGATTACACCGATTAAAACTTCTTGAAATATCTGTGTAATCATTTTTTCTAATCTGTGTAATCAGGGCTGTTGATGGCTTTTTCAACAGCCTGTTAGTTAAGGAGGTAAATTAATGAAAACCATTAAGATTGGTGGTAAGGAAATTGGCAGTGGGAGACCTGTATTTATCGTTGCAGAAATAGGTCTTAACCATAATGGTGATGTTGATATCGCAAAAAAATTGATAGATGTCGCAGTTCTTTCAGGTTGTGATGCTGTTAAATTTCAGAAAAGAACCCCCGAACTCTGTGTTCCAGAAGAGTATAAAAACGTTAAGCGTGAAACTCCGTGGGGAGTTATGACTTATTTAGAATATAGAAAGAGGGTTGAATTCGGTAGCAAAGAATATAATCAGATAGATGCATATTGCAGGGAGAAAGGTATAATATGGTTTGCTTCTCCCTGGGATTTGCCGTCAATAGAATTCCTTAAAGATTACGCCCTCCCTGTTTATAAGGTGCCTTCCGCTCTCCTGACACACAAAGAATATCTCTTGAAATTAAAAAATATTGGCAGCCCAATTATGTTATCATCAGGAATGAGCGATGT
>DATDXC010000023.1:0-3876 GCA_035289425.1 Candidatus Nanoarchaeia archaeon | reverse complement strand
CGAATGAATTTCTCTGCAATGTCCTCTTCATGGATATTAAGGGCTTTCATCTTTTCCTTGAGCCATTTATTTTTTTCTTCACTTACAGCAAAAGTGGGCATAATTTACACCTATTTGATTTCACAGATTTAGGAATACGATTACACAGATGGCAAGTTTGTTGTCATTGCGAGGAAGTCTGCTGAAAGCAGACGACCGTGGCAATCTCAAATGAGTTCCTTGCTTCGCTCAGGACAAGCTTCTATCTTTACCTCAAAATCTGTTATGCACGAAAAATGGGATGTTATTCGACCCGAAAAATATATTTGGTTTTTCTTTTTCGGGTGCGTTTGTCAAAAAATGCAACTGCACTTTTTTGGGTTAACCGTTCAAGTATAATGAAATTAAACAGTTGCGTCAATTTGATTTTAACCCCAATTTTAACCCCAAAAATCAATCGCTATTTTTGGGTTTTTAATTTGATTGAACCGGTTTAAAAAATCTGATAAAGTCGGGAAAACTACAGAATTATTGGTTAAGCGGATAATATTTCATTTTGGATGTTATACAGATCGTGATAATAACTTGTTAGGATTATATAGATTAGATATATAGCGTATAAAGGAGGTTTGTATGGAGTTCAAGGAACGATTAAAAAATTATAAAGCCATTGAAGAAAAAAGAGGGCGTCTTTTGGTAGTTTACGCAACAAGTACACGTGCTAATGTTCCTGCAATGATTGCTGGAGATGCAGTACGTGAATTCATTGATTAAATAGATGCGATTCCTTCTGACATAACATCAATAGACGTACTACTGCATAGCACAGGTAGTGATGCATTGGCTGCTTGGAAGTTGATGTCTGTCCTTAGAGAGCGTTTCAAGTCTATAACGGTGTTAGTTCCTTACATGGCATTTAGCGCTGCAACTATTTTTTCTCTTGGTGCTGATGAAATTGTCATGCATCCGCATGCCTCTTTAGGTCCTATTGATCCACAGATCACTATGCGATTACCTGATGGGACACAAAGAAGATTCGCTTTTGAAGACGTAGGAGCTTTCTTGCGCTTTATAAAGGAAGAGGTTGGAATATCAGAACAAGCCTATATTACCTCTATTGTTGATAAGCTATTTTCGGTAGTTGACCCAATTAATGTTGGCGCATCAAAAAGGGCAAGTGAATTGGCCACAGATGTTGGGGAGAGATTACTCCGAATGCATATGACAACTGCGGAGGAGAAGAACCGTGCACGGACAATTGCTGAGAGATTAAACAAGACTTTTTTTGCTCATGGTGATGCAGTTTCAAGGAGCAGAGCCAGAGAACTTCAACTCCGCATAGCAGATGATAATTCAGATCTCGAAAAATTATTATGGAATGCTTACATCGGGATTGAAAGTTATATGTGTCTTAGAAATCCTTTCAATCCTCTTCAATATTTCTTGGCTAATGGTGGTGCCGGTTCTTTAGCTCACCCAGCACCAGTGGTCTTACCTCCAAATACGCCACCGCAGCTTGCAAACCAGATTTGGCAGCAAATTGTTCAACAAGCTCTCCAAGCAATGTCTCAACCAACGATAGAGGTAGAATATACTTTAGTAAATGCCTTCAGTAGTGTCCGCTAAAAATTAAAAAAGCATGGCTTGTCCATCTCTTTTGTTGGATAATTGGATTTGAGAGAAACCAATACCAGCAAGGAGGAACAAGCCATGCACAAACTTGGAACTATATTCTCGGAACTCTTGAAACTTTATCCGAGATATCAATTTGAAAAAGCCGTAGAAAGATACCAAGGAGACCGTTACATGAAGACCTTTTCTACATGGCAGCAGTTTATCACAATACTCTATTCCCAAATCAAGCAAAAAGATAGTCTTAGAGACATTGAGGCAGGTCTTACAACCCAGTTTGCCAAGTGGTATCACATTGGGCTTCAATCCGTTAAAAGAAGCACCCTTTCTGATGCCAATAACAAAAGGGACTATTCTATATTTGAGGATTTGTTCTATCATCTTCTGTCTCGTTGTCGTGATTTAACTCCAAAGCACAGGTTTCGTTTTAAAAACCCTTTATATACCATTGACGCCACCACCATAGATTTATGCCTAACGGCATTCCCTTGGGCAAAGTTCAGAAAGACCAAAGGGGCTATAAAGATGCACTGCCTGTATGAACATTCAGGGGCATTGCCGTCCTTTCTTGTGGTAACAGACGGAAAGTCCTCTGATGTCCGTGTGGTAAAAGAAAACTCTTTTCCCCTCTTGCCGGACAGCATCGTTTCCATAGACAGGGCATATATAGACTGTAATTATTTGAATTCATTGAATAATAATCGCATATGGTTTGTGACCCGTGCTAAATCCAATATAGATTATACTGTTGTCGGACAGCATCCAGTTACCGCAAAAGGTGTTGTCTCTGACTCTATCATAAAGCTAACTGGAGTCAAAACCAGAGAGCTTTATGCAAAAGAACTCAGGCTTATAGAATTCTACGACTCAGAAACCAAAAAGCCCCTTGTCTTTTTAACCAATAACTTTAATCTCTCTGCTGCCACTATTGCACAGATTTATAAATCCCGTTGGCAAATTGAACTGTTTTTTAAGTGGATAAAGCAGAATCTAAAGATAAAATCCTTTCTTGGAACCTCCAAAAACGCTGTGATGACGCAAATCTGGATTGCCATGAGCTATTATCTGCTCCTTACCTATATCAAGTATCAGACCAAATACGCCCATTCGCTTCTAAATTTAAGCCGTGTTATCCGAGAAACTCTATTTGACAGAAAAAACCTGATAGATATATTGACCCTTAAACTGGAACGACTACGAATCTTTCATGATGAACCATTGCAACAAACATTATTTTAATCGGACAGTAGTGATTGGAAATTGGAAATTAGGAATTAGTTCGATGAATATTGTCGCTCAGATAAATAGCATCTTGGCAGCCCTGATACTCCTCACAGCCTTCGGACTTCTTGTGCAAAGAAGGATATACGGGCTTTTGCACCTCTTTGCATGGCAGGGACTGTTTCTTTCAATAAGTACGGCAGTTGTAGGTTTTGTTGCAGGCGCGCATCATCTTTACATATCATCTGTTTTAACGCTGGCGCTTAAAGTCATATTGCTTCCGTATATTCTTCATCTCCTCATACTCCGGCTGCAGATACGCAAGGAGATAGATGCCGTGGTAAATATCCCCACTACCATGCTCATTGGGATTGCCATTGTGATATTTTCTTATTACCTTACAGCGCCTGTAAGGGAACTTTCTACCCTTATGACACGTTCCACACTTGCGGTTGCCCTTGCAACTGTCATGTTAGGGCTTCTCATGATGATTACCAGGAGGCATGCGGTTACGCAGATCATAGGCTTCCTGGCTATGGAAAACGGATTATTCTTTGCCGCCACCAGCGCAACATACGGCATGCCGCTTGTTGTGGAGCTTGGGGTGGCCCTGGATATACTGATCGCAGCGTTCATATTCGGCATATTCTTCTTTCAGATACGTACCGCCTTTGACAGCCTTGATGTGGACCAGATGGCAAGGTTGAAGGAGGAGGACTGATTAATATTTTAGATTTCAGATTTACGATTTTAGATTTTAAATCGTAAATCGAAAATTTTTATGATACTTCTCATTCTACTCGGCATATCATTATTTTCAGCCATTATCCTGGCCTTTATCGGCGACAGGAAATATGCGCCTGAGATAAATATCTTCGGGTCAGCGGCTACATTCGCTGCCGGGGTAGCTCTGGCGCTTGAGGTGCACTTCCATGGGCCGATTGTTGCCGGCGGAAAATTCTTTTTTGTCGATGCGTTCAGTGTCTATCTTGCTGTGCTGACCTCTTTTGTCTCAATGACAACCGCCATATTCAGCAGGAGATA
>DATDXC010000022.1:0-6759 GCA_035289425.1 Candidatus Nanoarchaeia archaeon | reverse complement strand
TTGACGTAGCACTTCTACCGGCTCTAAACTGGTTTATTATCCACTTTCTTTTTTTTCATTTAAGGTTTCCATGTTAATCACCGAAAGCATGGAAATTTGAGCTAATTATTAAATGTGTGAACTGATTATCAAATTGAACACATCTCAAAAGATTTGGAAAAATATATAAACTCCCTTTGGTGCCAGGTAATAATGGATTGGACAGCTGCCATATTGACAATTCTTGGTTTAGTATTATTTGAAGTAATCACCAGCGTGGACAATGCCATTATCAATGCAAGCGTATTGCAAACCATGCAGAAGAGATACCGAAAATGGTTCTTATTCTGGGGGATTATCATCGGTGTTTTTCTTGTGCGAGGCACCCTACCCTGGATCATTGTCTGGCTCTCAAATCCAACTCTGGGTGCTTGGGGATCATTACTCGCAAGCTTCAGTTCTGACAGCGGGGTTATCGAATCGGTTGAACGGTCTGCGCCGATATTATTGATCGGCGGCGGCACCTATCTGTTATTTTTATTCCTTCATTGGTATTTCCTGGAGCCGAAGAAGTATGGCCTTATTGGAGAAAAGACTATCGAGAGATATGGAGTTTGGTTTTTCGCTGTTGTTTCAATTTTGCTAACTGAAATCGTGTGGTTTTCTTTAAGAAGAGAGCCAATGATGGCATTTAGCGCAGTATTAGGCTCAACAGCATTCTTCATCACCCACGGCTTTAAGACTAATGCAGAAGAGCAGGAAAAGAAGCTGAAGAAAAAGGGTATGAGTGACGTGAGCAAGATATTCTACCTTGAGGTGATCGATTCAACTTTCTCGATAGACTCTGTACTCGGCGCATTCGCTTTCACCCTTTCGGTTCCCTTAATCTTTATCGGCAATGGCATCGGAGCATTTATCGTGAGGGAGCTGACTATCAAAGGCACCGATAAGATACGGCATTATATCTATCTGAAGAACGGAGCTATGTACTCTATTTTCTTCTTAGGTATTATAATGGTTCTAGACAGCTTTGGCTTCCATATACCCAGTTGGGTGTCACCGGTAGTGACTTTCTTTATTGTCGGGTATTTCTTTGTGAAATCAAAAAAGGAATTGATTAAGTGAGCCAGATTGTTTAGAACAAAGCGAAGATAATTAAATCTATACCGTCCGTGATTCATTCTTATTGCTTATCTTTTCAATGTGCTTGCACTTCGGATACCCAGAACACCCATAGAACTTGCCATAGATAGAACTCCGTAAGACCATATTCTTTCCGCAGGTAGGGCACTTCTTCTCAATCTCCCCCTTAGCTACTGCCTTTGCTTCTTCTCCTGCCTTTCCTTCAACATGTTTTGTCTCACACTTTGGATTCAGGCAGAACTGGTTTACAGATTTCTTCTTTATCTCAATCACGACAGGAAACCCGCATTTCTCACAGGCCTTGTTGGTTGGTTTAAGTTTGGCGCCAGTTGGCAAGCTTATCGTAGTCTTACAGTTTGGATAGGAGGTGCAGGCAGCAAACGCCCCGTACTTCCCTTTCCGTACCATCAAATTTCCATCCTTACAATTAGGGCATTTTCCGATAGTGTTCATGGTGTCCTTTGCCTGCCAATGGGCCTGCTTTAGGCTTTCTCCCACAACTTTCTCATGTTTCTTGAAATCCGTTATGACCTCAGTGATATCCTTCTTTGCCTCAGAGAGAACGTCTTCAGGTTTCTTCTTGCCCAAACGGATTTCTTCCATCTCGTCTTCAAAATGCCTGGTCAATGCTTCATCAATGATCTTTGGCATATACTTTTCCAATGTCTCGATAGTGTTGATCCCCAGCTCCGTTCCTTCAATTGATTTATCACCATGCACATAATGTCTTTGGAATAAGGTATCTACAATCGAGGCCCTGGTCGCTTTGGTACCCAAGCCTCTTTTTTCCAATTCCTTGATTATAGAAGCAGGCGTATATCGCTTGGGAGGTTGTGTCTCTTTGTCATAAAGGGTAATCTTCTTTACACTTACCTTATCCTTTTCTTTGACTGTGGGCAGCTCTTCCTCTTCCAGCTGCACATAATTGCCATAATACTCAAACCATCCTTTCTCAATTGTTCTGGTTCCTTTTGCGAGAAATTCCTCTAAAGAGACCTCTACCACTATCTTCATCGTTTCTCTCGTTGCAGGCTCTCCGAAGGTAGCCATGAACCTTCTTACGATGAGATCATATATTTTCGCTTCCCTACCCTCAACATGGGCATGTATTCCGGTAGGATAAAGGGCAGGATGCGCAGGATCTGTCTTCTTCCCATTGTTGGGAATCAGTTTTCCTTTCAGGAGCTTATGGCATAATGCAGTATACTCTCCCTGTTTTGCGAGCAAAGACAAGATTTTAGAGAATCCTATCTTTGGAGTAAGCTGGTTTGAAGAAGTTCGAGGATAAGAGATATACCCTGCTGTGTACAGTTCCTGGGCAATTGCTAATGTATCTTTAGGCTGGATCTTAAATAATCGATATGCCTCTACCTGCATGCTAGTAAGGTCAAAGGGATTGGGAGCCTGCTGCTGGAATTGATTCTTCTCAACTTTGGTGACTGAACCCTGTTTCTTTCCCTTGACCTTTTCCATAACTTGGTCAGCTTCTTTCTTATCCCAGAACTTGTCCTTCACATGCCATGCAGTTATCTCTCCCGAGTTTACATCTCCTAACAATTCAATCTGCCAAAAAGGGACAGAGGTAAATGCTTTGATATCTTTTTCTCTGTCAATGATAATCTTAAGTGCGGGGCCCTGGACCCGGCCTATGCTGAGTATCTTAAATCCACCTGTGGACTTATACGCTGATGTAAGAGCTCTTGAAAAGTTGATGCCGTTAAACCAGTCTAGAAAATGCCTTGTCTCGCCTGCATTCGCCTGGCCCCAATCCAGATGTTTTGACTTGTTCTCATACGCTTCAATCAGGTCTTCCTTTGTCAGGGTGGAAAACTTCATACGTGATGCATCCTTCTTCTTGCATGCATACTTAATGATGTTGAGGCCTATGACTTCTCCTTCTACATCATAATCAGTGGCTACAGTGAATTCACTTGCATCTTTAGCTAATTTCTTGATAGCTTGCAAATATTTCTTGGTGTAATCAGCTCCCTTTTTCTTTTCATGGGAAGCCTGCCATTCTATATCAAAGACAGGGAATTTCCAGGAATTCTCTTTCTGGTCTAAACCATACAGATGGCCGACTGCACAGGCAACAATGATATCCTTTTTTCCATGCGTAACTTTGTAATAAGGAGCACCAAAAAGATTTTCTTTGATAGCTTTCCCGTCAGCCAGTGCAGCAGCTATCTTATCAGCAGCCGCAGGCTTTTCAGTTATGATCAGTTCATATCCCATTTTATCGACGGAAAAAACATTTTGTCCAGAATGAAAAATCAAAGTGTCTATAAAAAGATATCGGATTAATTCCCGATCTTCAGCAATCCGGTCAATCTTTTCAATGTAGCGCAGGCACTCAAGACTGCCATATGTGATGTTTTCGGATTTAAAGGACTCACCACATTCTCAGTCTTGGTGTATAACTTTCCAAAACTTCCTTCAACCTCAATTTCATGCATATTCCGTTTTATAGAAGCATCAACCACAACCTTTACCTTTGTTTTTTCAGCGCCTATGCCTGCTAAGCTGAGCACTGCAGCGACATTAACATTCTCGGGAAATCCATTGATAGCATCAAGCGCATTTCCCTCAAAAATAGTTTTTTTGCCTTTGATGTTTCTTATATCAATTTTGTTCCTGATGATATAGGGAGCGCCTTCCAGGCTTTTGGGGCTTTTAGTGGAGGTTATGCACACTGAAGAGATATCTTCTATGGCAGCTGCCTTTACGCCATCAATTCCGCATATTGCGCCTGATGGCACAAACAATCTTTTGGTTAGCTTGGGTAACAGGTCACTGTTCTGTATCAAGCCGCCAACGCTCATGACCATGAGATGTTTCTCTTGCTTAATACATTTCAATAGGATATCCTTTACAATAAACGTGCCCACAGCCTCAATTACGATATCTGACTCAGAGATGAGAGTATCCATATCTACCACATTGGGTTTTGAGGCTAGGGAATCACGCACCTGTGCTGCTTTTTTTGTGTCTACATCACATATAGCTATAAGGGCGTGTTCACTGAGTTCTGCATCAATAAACTTGCATAGCACCGATCCGATTGCGCCGCATCCGATAACGCCTATTTTCATAGGATCCTCAGCTTTATGTCCAAAGCCTGGACCGAACTGGTAAGATATCCCAGTGAGATCACATCAACTCCCGTCGCATCATACTCTGCAATAGTTTCAGGCTGAATCCCGCCTGACGCCTCTAACAAAACATGGTCGTACAATCCCTCTTTCTTAAGGCTTCCAACAACACTCTTGATATCCGAAGGCGGCATATTGTCAAGCATAATGATGCGTGGAAACTCCCCCCCCAACTCCTTAAATTTTCTGGCAGCTAACAGAGCATCTTCAGCCCTACATACTTCGATCTCCACAAATGTTTTCTTATGCTTCCATGCACGCTCAAGGGCAGTATCGATTGCTCCCTTCAGCGCATCGAGATGATTATCTTTGATCAATATTGCATCCCACAATGCCAGGCGATGGGTTAGTCCTCCGCCAACAAAAGCAGCTTTCTTATCCAGATATTTCCATTGTGTCTTTCTGGTAGGTGCAATCTCTGCATGCTTTACCCTATTCTTGATTGTATGGGTTAATGTGGCAATGCCCGACATCCGCGCAATGATATCTAAGCAGGAACGCTCTATTTTCAGAATCTCTCGTGCATTGCCTTCAATTTGAAATAACAGTGTGTGAGCACTTATATGGTCACCATCGCTTGCAAGTTCCTTTACATGTATACCTCTTTTTTCCAGGATATACTTTACTTCACTCAGCCCAGCTGCAATTCCTGCAGTTCTAGTATATATTTCCGCCTTGACAGACTTATGTTCATCAATAAGGCTTTCTGTGGTAATATCCCCTGCACCAACATCTCCCTCTATCTCTCCCACAATAAACTTGTCTATCCAGTCTGTGTACAGTTTTTGGTTTATGGTGAGCAGAGGTCCCCTTTGGAATGCCTGCAGTAAAACAGATTTCCTGTCCATAACCCAAGAGTACTTGGAGCATATTTAAACTTTATCCAAAAGGATTAAATAAAAAAATCAATTTCCTATATGAATGGACGCCTTAATAGACAACATTCTTGCTTCTATTGAGAAAACTCTTACCGAAAAGAAAGACATCTCACTCCCTTCTGAAGACTTTCATCCTATCAAAGATGACATGCCGGATCATACCCTTGTTTTCATTGATGGCGGCAATGCAGAGATCCTCAGTGCTGCCAGTTTTTCAGTCCAGCTTATCAGATTATTCGCAGTATATTACCGCTTGAATAAGCGCATCAGAACAAAGAAAGCAGAGTTCTTTGTCCTTATATCATCTAAAGATAACACTATGTATTCCATTGAATCATTTGGGTCTGCATTCACCCTGCCCCCTATCTCAGTCAGCGCAAAAGAATTATCTAAAAGCTCAACTCAGATTTCCGCTATAGGGGATATAGTGAGGAAATGTGCTGAGATGTATTTTTCAACAGCCCTCTTAGACGATCTTTCTGAGAATGACTTGCTGGTCATTGACGGTGATTTAACAGTTCAGGATGGCATCGAAAAATTATATCTGACTACGCTGTGTGAAAAGGCCCTCTCAAAGAAGGTGCTTTTTGCTGCTCTTTCCAAGACATCAGAATTGCTTACTGAAGATGGAAACAGCCTGATTGCCGCATTGCATAACTTTTCAGGAATTCCAGAGTGGTATCTCCCCTATAAATATGCTACGCAAGGCAGAGGAGGCGATATAGAGCTCTTCCTGACGAAATTGCGTTCAAAATCAAAGCATATCTTTAAAGTGGAAATATGCGGCATTTCTAGTTTTTCCAAGGAAGCCCCTTTTTCCCTTCTCAGGAAAAACGCCTCAGATCCTGTTTTCTATGGCTATCCCTACGGTTTAATAGAAGCTGACCGTTTTGCCCGAATCTCAAAAAAAGAGGCATCTTCTCTGCAGATGTCATTCAGGGCGAAGGCCGGTTCTTCATTTTCCCGTCTGGAACCGTACCTTAATGCCTTAAACGCCCACGAGATACTCGACAAAATATCGTAAGATTTAAATAGTAATAACCTCAGAATGAGTATATTTCAAACCTAAAGAGGTGAAATGAATGGATAAGAAAATAGGCAATTACTCCTTTATTGCAGGAGTTATCCTAGCTATCGTGCTGGCTATTCCGGTTGCGATAGTGGATTCAATGAGAGTATGGCTGACTGCTCTGCTTGTATTGGCAGGTATTATCGTTGGCCTTTTGAATGTTTCTGGAAAAGAAACTAAGGATTTCTTGATTGCCGCAATTGTGTTAGTGATTGCAGCAGGCATTGGTAACGCGGCGACAACCCTTGAACAGGTTGCAGGTACTATACCATTGATTGGTAAGCTGATAGCCGAGCTCTTCAAGAACATCGTAGTGTTTGCAGTCCCAGCAACTGTCGTTGTTGCGCTGAAAGCATTACAAACTATGGCCAACAAGGCCTAATTTTTTTTCTTTTTTTCGGCGATATTGAAAAGTTCATGAAGCAAGGCACTTAGCCTTGCCCAAAGATTGTAAGCTGCAATCTTTGTTGCTATCTCGGCTCTTCTTCCTTTGATTGTGTAAGCGTTCAATGAATCCCCATATCTGTTTTTGAACACA
>DATDXC010000021.1:0-5413 GCA_035289425.1 Candidatus Nanoarchaeia archaeon | reverse complement strand
TTGACGTAGCACTTCTACCGGCTCTAAACTGGTTTATTATCCACTTTCTTTTTTTTCATTTAAGGTTTCCATGTTAATCACCGAAAGCATGGAAATTTGAGCTAATTATTAAATGTGTGAACTGATTATCAAATTGAACACCCCAAAATTTTATCAAAACATTTATAAAGAGAAACCCATTAATTTTGACTGGAAAAACTTAATTTTCTCGACGGAAAAAATGGAAGAAAACGAGCAGAATAAGCCTCAAGTTCACGGTACCATATTACCGCGTATAATCGAAGATGAGATGAAGCAGAGTTACGTAGACTATGCTATGTCTGTTATTGTGGGAAGGGCTCTTCCAGATGTCAGGGACGGCCTGAAACCAGTCCATAGGAGAATTCTGTTTGCTATGAATGATATGGGCATGCTGCACAACAGGCCATTCAAGAAATCAGCGAGGATTGTGGGTGAAGTGCTGGGTAAATACCACCCCCACGGAGATACCGCAGTCTATGACACCTTAGTAAGGATGGCCCAGGATTTCTCCTTAAGATACCCCCTAGTTCAGGGACAAGGAAATTTTGGATGTTTTACCGCAGATACTAAGGTTAAACTTACAGATGGAAGAGATCTATCATTTTCTGACTTAGTCAAAGAACATCAACATGGCAAAAGGAATTTTACTTTTACAGTTGTTGATGGGATAATCAAAATTGCAGAAATAAAAAATCCGAGATTAACACGAAAAAATGTTGATATTATGAAAGTGGTATTAGACAATGGAGAAGAAATAAAATGTACCCTAAATCATAAATTTATGCTTTTAGATGGGGGATATACAGAAGCACAAAACTTAAAAATTGGAGATTCTTTAATGCCATCTTATTTTAGGCTTTCTACAAAAGAAGATGACCCAAAGGCCATTGATTATAATATGATTCTTCAGCCAAAGACAAACATATGGAATTTTGTTCATATTCTTGCAGACAGTTGGAATTTGGAAAGGGGGGCATATTCGAACTCTACTGGCAGAATAAGGCATCATCTGGATTTTAATAAGACGAATAATAACCCTGACAATATAAAAAGGATGCATTGGAAAGAGCATTGGCAAGCCCATTATACTGTAACTTCTGCAAAACACAAAACTGATCCCTCATACAGGCAAAAACTTGCAGAAGGAAGAAAAAATTTCTGGAACAATCCGGAAAACAGAAAGAATTACTCAAAAAGATTAAGTGAAAGAAATATAAAAAATTGGGCTAATGAGGAATACAGAAAAAAAATGAAGGCATTTCTCAGCGAGACGAACAAAAAATACATAAAAGACCACCCAGAAGTCATTGAAGAATTTAGAATAAGAGCTTCAAAAAAAATGAAGAAGATGCGGCAGGATCCAAACTATAAAAACCTGTTTCACCAAAAGATTGTTGCTTCTAATAAAAAAAGAGAAACCAATTTAACAGGAAAGAAAAAATTCCTAAAAATATGCAATTATCTTAAAAATAACAATTTTCCCCTAGATGGAAATATGTATGAAGAAGCGCGAATAGAAGTTTTTGGCAGAAAAAGTTTTACAGGCTGGGAACTAGGTTTTAAAAAATATTATAACAACGACTTAAATTCTTTGTTATGCGAAATAAATGGGAACCACAAAGTCGCAAGAGTAGAATTTTTGAAAGACGCTGCAGATGTTTATGACCTGACAATAGATGAGACCCATAATTTTGCTCTTGCTGCAGGAGTATTTGTACATAATTCTGTAGATGGAGACAGGGCTGCCGCAATGAGATATACAGAAAGCAGATTAGCAAGAATATCAGAAGAAATTCTCCAGGACATTGACAAGGAAACGGTGGCATTTGTTGATAATTTTGATGGCAGCCTCAAGGAGCCATCCATACTTCCCTCAAAGATACCTAATCTGCTGGTTAATGGAAGCTCAGGCATTGCAGTGGGTATGGCAACGAATATCCCTCCCCATAATCTTTCTGAGATATCAGATGGCATAATGGCCCAGATAGACAATCCAGAGATAACTCTGCCTGAATTGATGCAGATAATTCCTGCTCCCGATTTTCCGACTGGGGGGCTTATCTGCGGCAGGAACGGCATCATCAATGCCTATACAACCGGAAGAGGCGCCATTACGTTACGGGCCAAAACCTCCATCGAAGAAAGGAAAGACCATCGAAGCCTCATCGTGCATGAAATCCCCTACATGGTCAACAAGGCAGAATTGGTCAAGGAAATCGCTCATCTGGTCAAGGAAAAGCATGTAACCAGTATTGCAGATATCAGGGATGAATCTGATAAAGACGGTATGCGTATAGTTATTGAACTAAAGAAAGACGCAAACGATGAAGTGGTGCTTAACCAGCTCTATAAGCACACTAGGCTCCAGGATTCCTTTGGTGTAAATCTCTTGGCCCTGGTCAATGGAGAACCCCATGTCCTTACACTCAAGCAGCTTATTTACCATTATATCGAGTTCCGAAAAGAGATTATTACAAAACGGACCCAGTATGATTTAAGAAAGGCAGAGGAAAAGGCCCATATTCTGCAGGGGCTGATAATCGCTTTGAACAACATCGATGCAGTAGTTTCCCTCATACGGAAGAGCAAGTCTGCTGCAGAGGCCTCGGAGCTTTTGATATCTTCATATAGTTTGGACAAGCTGCAGGCAGTTGCTATTCTGGATATGAAACTGCAGCGTCTTACCTCCTTGGAGCAGGATAAGATAAAAGTGGAGAGAGATGAGCTGCTCACATTGATTCAGGAACTAAGATCTATCCTTAATTCTGAGCAGAAAGTGAAGGACTTAATCAAAAAAGAAAGTCTGGAACTCAAAGAAAAATATAGCGATTCCCGAAGAAGCCAGCTCGTAGACATAGAGACCACTGAATTGAACATGGAAGACCTGGTGAAGCCCCAGGAGATGGTCATCACCATCAGCCATACCGGATACATCAAAAGAATTCCAGCTGATACCTATAAAGAGCAGCGGAGAGGCGGCAAGGGAGTCATCGCTGCGCAGACTAAAGAAGAGGATTTTATCGAGGATTTGTTTGTCGCAAATACCCATTCCCATATCTTGTTCTTCACCAACAAAGGCAAGGTGCACTGGCTAAAGGTGTATTATGTACCCGAAGCAGGCAGGCAAGCAAGAGGCAAGGCAATTGTCAATCTTATCACTCTGGAAAACGATGAAAAGATCACTGCTTTTGTGCCGGTAAGGGAATTTGATGATCACCATTACATTATCATGGTCACTAAGAATGGTGTCATAAAAAAGGTAAACCTCAACGATTTCAGCAATCCACGCAAGGCAGGCATCATTGCAGTAACTCTCAATGAGAACGATGAGCTTATCCAGGCAGCATTGACTGATGGCAACCAGCATGTCATCATTGCGACGAAGGATGGCAATGCGCTGCGATTTGAGGAGAATAAAGTGAGGGCCATGGGCCGCAGCGCAACAGGCGTTAGAGGCATATCTTTGAGGGATGATGAAGTTATCGGCATGGTTGTAGCTGATGATACTAAATCTCTCTTCACGGCTACGGAAAATGGGTATGGCAAACGGACTGCAGTTTCTATGTACCGGCTTACGAATAGAGGAGGCCTTGGCGTCAGGAACATAATCTGCAGCGAGCGTAATGGCAAGGTAGTGGCCATAAAATCAGTGACTGACGAAGATGACCTCATGTTCATAAGCAAGAATGGCATCATAATCAGGACTCCTGCAAAAGGCATTTCAGTCATCGGCAGAAATACCCAAGGAGTGAGAGTAATGAAGCTGGCACCAGGTGACCAGATGGTCGCTGCTGCAAAGATTGTTCTGGAAAGCAATGGGTAGCTGTTTTCGGTTCTGTCCCAAGTGAAGGTTAGCAGCCTTAGGTCAAACCTAATCTGATCAATTAACAAAACGACAAGAGGGATGTCTCCAAATTTTAGCAAAATTTGATAAAAGGTCATGCGACGTGAAGTCCCATATCGCGGATATCGATCCATATCTGAGAATCAGCGAAGTGGAACTGTAGGTTTCACATACGTGTCAACTGAGTAATGCAGTTGCCGGAGAATGTCGGTTTTATACGAACAGGGCAAAAGGTTTGAAGCTGCTAACCCGAGCGAAGCGAGATTTGGGACAGAACCATATTTTCAATAGGTTTTTAAATTTCTGACTAATTGCTCTAACGTATGAAGGCTTTGGCAATAACATCAAAAGGCATGGAGGATGTATGCGCTCAGGAAATTAATGAGCTTATATCCGTTAAGACTGCTATAAAACCAACTGTGGTATTATTTGATGTGAAAGAGATCAAGGATCTATGCTTGCTTTGCTATAAATCTCAATCAGTGAGTAAAATTCTGCTCCTGTTTGGACACTGCAGCTCAAAAGATATTCAGAATATCAAAGAACCGTTGCAGAAAGCTCCGCTTCAAGATTGGTTCGCAGGGAAATCCTTCAGAGTGAGTTCTGAAGTTATAGGGGCTGAACAGAGCACTGCAGAGATCAATGAAGAGGTTGGAGGTTTTATCCTTGAAAAGACAGACGCAAAAGTTGACCTTACTAACCCTGATGTGATTCTATTTGTCTACGTATACGAAAAAAACTGCTATTTTGGCATTGATTTTGCTGGATTCAGTCTCCACAAAAGAAGCTACAAGATCTTTCCCCATCAAAGGTCTTTGCGAGGCACTATAGCATACGCATTGGTGTGCTGGAGCGGCTTTGGAGCAGGCAAGACTCTCTTGGACCCTTTTGTGAGTGATGGGGTCATCACCATTGAAGCAGCTTTGTATGCCTCAAATAAAGCAGTCAACTTCTATCAGAAGGAAAAATTTGCTTTTAACAAGTTCATAAAATACGATTTTGGGGCAGAAGACAGTTTAACTTCTGGTGCGCACATTATGGGTCTCGATACTTCCTGGCTTTGCGTCAATAGCTCCAAGAAGAACGCCAAGATTGCAGGGATCAACAAACTTATTTCCCTTTCTCGGGTTGATGTTGATTGGCTTGATGTGAAGTTTGACGAGTCCAGCATTGACTGCATTGTTTCATATCCTCCGCAATGTTCCAAACAAAGCGATATTAAACACCTGGAAAAAGTCTATGACAAGCTGTTTTATCAGGCAGAGTATATACTGAGGAAGAACGGCAGCATGGTGTTAGTCACCAAAAAGACAGAGCTCCTGAA
Source organism: Candidatus Nanoarchaeia archaeon (assembly GCA_035289425.1). Lineage (GTDB taxonomy): Archaea > Nanobdellota > Nanobdellia > Woesearchaeales > DATDXC01 > DATDXC01. The sequence continues at coordinate 224 of DATDXC010000021.1, read as the reverse complement.
GCAATGCGCTGAAAAGTATCATTTTAAACTCAAAGAAGAAAGGGTTATACATTCAGGAAAAGACGAGCTAATTGTATTGATTTTTTAATAGAACAGGGGCTAAGTCTTTCCAGACGTTAGTCTGGTAGATGAATGCCCCTTTGAGTTGCGGAGCAACTCACCTGTTCTCTATGATATACCTTGCCACTTGCTCAGCACTTACATGTCCTGCGGTTCCGCAATAA
>DATDXC010000020.1:0-15657 GCA_035289425.1 Candidatus Nanoarchaeia archaeon | reverse complement strand
TTCCTCTCCATCTGAAACTACGAGGATCTTGTCTTCTGAGATCTCCTGGTCAGGGCCTCTGCCCGTCTTTCTTATGGAAAAGTTCAATGCTTCTTTGCTTATGTTAACAGAGATATTAGCAGCGGTATTGTTCAGCTTCACTGTCTTGGTCCATTTGACTGGCTTTCCTACTACTGCAATGCCTTGCTTCAGCTCTTCAGACCTATTGAAGCTGCTGCTCTTGACTATGTTTACCTCGATAGTGTTTGAGGTGGCAAGGGCTGTTGAGTCATTTGCCGTAAAGAAGAGGTATTGTTTACCGGTAAAGCCTGCATCTGGCATGATAGTTGCTATATCTTGAGTTATGAGTATTGTTAAATTATCAGTTTCAGAAGCAGAATAAATGAGAGTATCATTGTCTTCATCAAGCGTATACTGGCTAAGGTTTATAGTTACCAGCTGGCCAGGTTCCAATCTTTGAGAAGGTATGAGATTGAATGAAGGAGCATGGTTGGGCACCTGTTGGAGGGTAGTGTAGGTGATTGAGGAAATAAATATTTCCCCGTTTGTTTCCATATCAAGGCTAAATGGTCCTTTGCCTGAATTGGCGAGCGAGCATGTTTCGGCACATGCCTCAGTAAATGGTATCTTATCTGGAATGAACTGAGCCGATATATTGACTTTAGGTGAATTTCTTATATAAGGGTTTTCTGAACTTAAGTTGATGCTCCAGAGATTGACACTGACCAGATTGTTGTAAGAAGCTCCGTAGGCATTATAGTTTAGGTATAAAGAATCGTTCCATATATTGCTTAATGGTTTCAGTTGATGATAGCTGCAACAGGCTTCCTGTCCGTAACATATCACTGAGGAGCCATTCGTGTCTAAGCTCTTTATTTCCCATAATGTACATGAATAATCGCCATCTGCCTCAACATCAATGTCAATTATGCCATCAATAGTCTGCACACCATCTACATCATAGGCACTGCCATAGGATAATCTTAATGAATCCTCTGTTGGATCATCAGATATATTCATGAGATTAAATCCATCTTCTAATGAGCTATCAAACAGCAAGAGAGAGTTCTCCTTATCAGACAGGTAGATTTTAGCTTCTGCTCCGTATTGGTAATAGCCTGAAATTTTGACTGAGGTCATCCCATCCTGCCCGAACCACAGGGAGGAAGAATCTAGAGACTTATTGATATTCAATGTGTCTGTGGAGATAACTTCCTTGATGATATACCCCACTGAAGCTGGCCTCGAAATCAACAATGATGCTGCCATTATCAAAAGTATAATGGCAAGTGTTGCTGGAACTGCACGCGATCTTTGCGTTGCTTGATACGCTATTACGAGCGGCTGTTTTTCCTCGATAGTATCATCATAATGATCCAACCATTGGAGTTTTGTCTTTCCAGCTTCCTGGACATTCATCAAATGAGTGAATTCTTCTAGGCCGATCCTATTTTTCTCGAATGACCTTTTTATCAACTCCAGTTCCTTGGCCAGCAGATTAGCATTCTTTCTAGCAAATGCATATTCCTCTTTCAGCCGTAGATACTCACTTCTTTCCATCTTTAAGTCTCTTCAACAGTTCCTTGTGCTCTTCAACGAATTGGTGCATATGCCGCTCAATAGATTTGGACCTAATGAGCCCTAGTTCTTCACATACCATAGAGAAATCTGCGTAAATTGCCTTATCAATCAGAAAATTATACCGATCTTTGTTGGTCTTTTTCCTTGACATTAGTTATCGTGTGTATAAATACTTAAAAATACATAGAAATACATACAATAGTATTTAAAGATTGTGATTATCAGCCATACCTAAGAGTTGAATAACTTAGAAGATTAGTAGACCGTAACATATATGTATTCTACATCAGAATAATGGTCGTTTCCGGCAGAAACTCTTGCTATATAGTTACCGCTTCGAATGTTAGCCGGAACAATCCAACTTATCCTGGCTACGTCATGCTGGCCCTCATTAAGGTCAAATTGCTGTGATCTCAAAAGGACATCCAGATCAGGCATATACATTCTGACATTCACATTTTCAAAATCAACAGAACTGGGATTCCTGACAACAAAATAGGCATTAAACTCGTGCCCAGGAACTAAGGGCTCAAGGTAGAATCTTCCTAAACTATTGATGCCTACAAGGCCCACTAGGAGAAAAACTGCCATCATAATGGCCTTCGTATTCATGTTTCACACCCCTACGACTTAGTGGGTATACATGCTTATTTAAACATTTATAGTTTGTCAGAGTAGTAAATTTTAAAAGAGAGATGCTATTCATACATTTTATGGTGTTGAGAAGCCTCATATGTACTACCTTAGGTCATGTAGATCATGGGAAATCAAGTATTCTGGATAAGATTAGAGGCACTGCTATTGTCAAATCAGAAGCAGGAGCCATAACACAGGCTATCGGAGCTTCCATTATCCCTATAACTGTAATCAAAAAGATATGCGGCAGCCTCTTTACCAAGCTTCAGTGCACTATCCCTGGTCTGCTGTTTATAGATACCCCAGGACATGCGGCTTTTACTAATCTTAGGAAAAGAGGGGGCAACCTGGCAGATATAGCTATATTAGTAGTAAACCTCCAGGAAGGTGTCATGCCACAGACAGTTGAGTCAATAGAAATACTGAAAAACTACAAGACCCCCTTTGTCATAGCAGCGAATAAGCTTGACCTTCTGAGCGGATGGAGCAAGAAGGATGATCTGCTCCTCAATAGCATTGCCAAACAACCGGATAAGGTAAAACAGGAGCTGGATAAAAAAGTCTATACCCTTGTTGGTAAGCTATCTGCACTGGGGTTTAACTCTGAAAGGTTTGATAGGGTTGAAGATTATACAAAGCAGATTGCCATTGTACCAACTTCAGCTATAACTGGCGAGGGAATCCCTGAATTACTGATGGTTTTGACCGGCCTTGCACAAAAGTTCCTTCAAAAGGGGCTTGACTGCGACATTAAAGGCAATGCATGCGGAACCATTCTGGAAGTAAAAGATGTCAAAGGGTTAGGAACGTGTCTGGATGCAATCATCTACAATGGCACGTTAAGGAAGAATGACTGTTTAGTAATCGGCGGGTTGCAGCAAGCGCTGATTTCAAAGGTGCGGGGATTGTTTGAACCGATGCCCTTGGCTGAGATGCGCGACAAGAAAAGCAAATTCAAACCAGTTGATATGGTAGTTGCAGCTACTGGCGTAAGGATAAACGCAACCGAAATGAAGGATGTTGTTGCAGGCATGCCTATTCGCTCCTGTTCGCCTGATGAATTAGAAGATGCTAAAAAAGAAGTGCAGAAGGAAGTTGATGAGGTTTTGATTGAAACAGATAATGAGGGAATTGTGATCAAAGCAGACACCTTGGGAAGCCTTGAGGCGCTCATCAAATTACTTAAGGATAAAGGAATACCTATCAAAAAGGCCTCAATCGGTAACGTGACCAAAAAAGATGTTGCAGATGCAGAGGCAAATCTCGAAAATAATCCATTGGAAGCGGCAATTCTTGGATTTAATGTAACGGACGATACCGGAAGCGATATTGTCAAAATACTCACCAATGATGTCATCTACAAATTGATTGAGGATTTTGGGAAATGGCAGGATACTGTGCGTAAAGAGATGAAGGCAAAACAGCTGGATCTATTGACCAAACCTGCCAAAATCCAGATTATGAGGGGCTATGTGTTCAGGCAAAGCAACCCGGCAGTATGCGGCATAGATGTGCTTTCTGGCACCCTAAAGGTGGGGGTTCCCTTGATGAACAAAGAAGGAAGAGAGGTTACTGAAGTCAAAGCAATGCAGAAGGAGCAAGAGAATGTCTCTGAGGCCAGGAGAAATGACCAGGTTGCGATTTCCATGGAAGGAGTCACCATGGGCAGGCAGCTCATTGAAGGAGACATACTGTGGGTGTCGGTTCCAGAAGAACAGTTTAGGATACTTAAAGATCATAAGAAAGACATATCCCGGGAAGATATTGACCTTCTTAAGGAAATTTCTGAAATCAGACGAAAGACCAATCCAATGTGGGGAGTATAGGCGTGCAGAAATTAAAAATACTCAACAAGAAAGAATTAAGAACTTTTTTTGATATCTTGGAAAAGATTTTCGGTTATACAGGAAAATTAGATTTTGTTTTCTTGCTGAGCGAAAAGAATAAAGTTTATCTTGTTAATAAGGAAATTGAGGGCATTAATCTTCAGAAACTGAGGGTAAACTCCTATGGTATGTATATAGCTGAATGGCGCGAGCATGAAGTCAGGTTAAGTATAGAGGGAAGCCAGCTGGTTGGACCTTTTTGCTCAAAGAATGTGCTGGAAGTTGATACAAAGACTGCACGGGAATGGCTGAAAGGAGTTGATATCGATTATAATGGAGAACTGGAAGGGTTTGTGATTATTAAAAATGGCGATGACCACCTGGGATCTGGCCGAGTTGTTCCTGGAAAGATATTAAACTATGTTTCTAAAGTAAGAAGACTGCATTGCAGTGATTAGTGATTCATGCAGATTATCGGGATCTTACTTCGTGATCAAGGCGCTGGTATACCTGCGCGGCTATATCCCTAATTACTGGCTTAGGCATTGTGGTCATATGTTGCCATGCATCTGCGAAACCGTTCCCATCATAGGTACCTTTTCCAAATATCTGCTCGCAAAACATAATCATAATATCTTGGGATGCCTGATTTTCGAGTGTATTACGGGGGGACTGAAAAATGAACTTCATTATCTTTGACATATAACCATAGGTTGGCTCTGCGTGAGCTATTGAGGCCAGGATGGATCTCATTGTCCTAAATCCTTCTCTCTGCGTTTCTTCCGCAAATGTATAAGAACCATCCTCTTTGAACTCCAATCCAGGCACTTCCATATCCAGTATCCGACTAAAGTTACTAAATTCATATGCTGAACTCCATGCAGGCATAACCTCCTCACTAAATGTTGATTCTGGAGAAACAGTAGAAGCAGCTCGCTTATATGCGTCTCCCCACTCTAAAAAATGGAAGGCGTCATCCAGTGCCCTTAGCCTCCTGCTAAACTGGGATCTCCTCGGAATAGCCGGCATTTCAGATACATCGTCCAACCAATGAAATTGAACAGAAAGTTCATGCTTTAAGTAGTCACTGATTTGGATTGATCTTCTCAAAGGCATGGGCACATATGCTGCAAGACCTTGAGTTCCCCCTGATTGATAATAAGAATATCCATGAAGGATTACATCGCTAACTGTAAAGGTGTCAGCAGTTACTGGGTGTCCACCAATTTCCAATGTCTTCCTTTGAACATCTAGGTGGTTTGCGCAGATTGCTTCTGCTACTTCCCCCCCAGCATAAGAATGATCAAAACTGAATTCGAGGTATTTGCCATTCGAAATGAACGCCTCGCTTAAAACTGTGTGTAGGTGCTTCATCTGGCCATGAGATCTTTGCTGTAGGGTGCCTTCATCATCGAATTCTAAACATATGTTCATCAAGATTTCTGTAAGCGCGCTTTGGTTTGGAACTGTTGTTACTCCCCCAGATTCTCGAATACCATCATAATAGAGTTGATAGAATACGGCGATTGATCTGAGCATCTTGTCCCAGGATGTGTCTGTAGGTTTGAATTGTGATCTAGCTATTCCTAAAACCTTATCGGTCAATTCATTGATTGGATTAGCCATGACCCTATGAGATTGGCTGTTGTTTTATAAAACTTGCCATTCTTATCACTTATAAGTAGAGTCAAAACTCTTGGAACAGATTAGGTCCTCATTGATAAAACAACGGTAATCATCTGCCCACTATTTTTGAGTTTTGATGCCATCTCAGCATTCAGATCAGTGCATGCCTTATCTGCCCCAATTCCCAGCGTCCGTTCAGATATAAAGCCGCTTTTTCTTATCACAAGTTCCTTATTGCCATTAAAACCGGGATTATATTCACAGTTTACTTCTTCCCCGAATTCGTCCACTTTAATAAAGATCTTTATTCTTTTTGAACTTTTTAATGAATCTTTTATTTTTTTTGCATCAAAATCAGCGTTGACCCCTATAATACAGTCCCCTTTAAGGGATATATGCTTATCCTTGGTAAATTCCAATGTAGTTTTGTGTTTTGCGGTAATGTTTGGATGCCCGTAACAAGAAAAAGAATAGCTCATCTGAGCATATCTTCAATTGGTTTTTTCGGCTGTTTGGTTGCCTGAGCCTTCTTTGCTGCCGCTTCCAAATCAATGCCCAAATCCTTCAATGCCTTTATGTGCATCTGCATCAGCTGTTCAACAACCTGGAGAATCTTAATCATCTCTCCACGTTCCTTGGCCAATGTCGATAATGCGCCTTTATGGAAACCTATCTGCTCATCTGAACTTACTTGTTTCGGTTCTTCTTTTTTTGCCATGTGTATCACCCTATACTAAAATTGGCGGAGGTTTAAAAACATTCTTATTTTAGGGATTTGTGAAAATAATTCAGTGGTTCATTTGATGTGCAGCTCCAATATATCTTTGTCCTGTAACTGCTTATCAAGGTTCCGCAGAACCTGGCCCTCGAACTTTGCAGATGGGCCCCAGATTCTCACAAATTTGAACTTGCTCACAAAATCCTTATGCAGCTTAAGGCATACAGCGCGGATTGTGCATCCCTGCTGCATTATGAGCGGCTCCTCCATATCAGGGCGCTTGTTGACTTCCTTCAAGAAAATGCGGATAAAACGCATTCGAGTGAAGATAAGATCCTTAAGCTGTTCAATGTTTGTTCCGACCTCTGCTGATATCGCCAGATCTGGCTTAACCTCCTGGCAAATGCTCCGCAATGTCTCTGAATCGACCAGATCCATCTTGGTTATTATGGTTATGGCAGGAGTGTAGACTTTGTTGCCCTCAATGACGTCAATCAGCTGATCTTCATTTATAGTATCCCTGATGAGTATGTCGGCATTTGCAAGCTTTAGTTCTCTGGCAATGCCTGCGATAGTCTCCTTGTTTATTGAAACTTTGACTGTTGAGGCGATGAAAATACCTCCCCTTTCCTTTTTGGCGATGCGAACATCCGGTTTATTCTGGTTCACTCTGATACCGGTATCATATATCTCTGATAAAATGGACTCATAATGTTTTGGCGCAAGCGCATCAACCAGTATAAGTATCAGATCCGCATTCCGAAGCATTGCCAGAACTTCCTTGCCTCTGCCGGTCCCTGCAGCTGCGCCGGAAACAATACCGGGCACATCGATAATTTGAATCTTGGCCTGCTTGTATTGCAATATGCCTGGAACAGCGCTTACGGTGGTGAAGTTATAGGCCGCAATATCTGATTTGGCATTCGTCAATTTATTGAGCAAAGTTGACTTTCCCACGGAGGGATACCCCAGCAATACCACACTTCCGTCGCCTGTTTTCCTGACGCTAAAACGATCATCCCCTTTGGCCTTGCCCACAGAAGCTCGTCTTGTCTCTGTTTCCTTGAGCATGGCCAGTTTTGCCTTAAGCAGACCAACTGCATGCTGTGTCCGTTTGTTATACTTAGTTGTACTAATCTCATCTTCTAGGGCTTTGATGCGATCTGCCAGCGTCTGCTCCTTTCTTTCAGTAATCTGCACATCGTGCTTTTTACCGACCTTGACTCCTTTTTTTCCTACCATTGCATCTCCATTAATTGTAGTCTATTTATATACTTTCTCCCGCTTGATTTTTGCCCTATTACAACAGGTCCAAATGGTCCGGTCATCCCGGTTGAGCAGGACTGCTATTTCATGTATTGTCAATCCTTTCTGATGGAGGTACTCTGAAATAGCCTCCAATACGCTTACGGTCCTGTCCTGGAACACGGTTGTCGGAATCAACTGATAAGCCATGGGAAAATTAGGGGGAGCCTGCTCACGCTTTTTCTTAGCCCGGTGATAGCAGGTCCAGATGGTCCGGTCATCCCTGTTGAGCAGGACTGCTATCTGATGATAGTTCAGTTTTTGATCTTCCTTCAGATATTCTGAGAGTATCTCCAATACAGAGAGGGACCTGTCTACGAAAATGCTCGTTGGTATAGGTCTTTCGTGCATCATTTTAGTCGGTCGTGTATATTTATCGCCCGTTCGTAGAGCTCTAGGCGAAGCGAGATATTTAGGCTGTTCAACTGTGTGAATAATAACCTCATTTGGGAATATGATAATGCTGCCTGCTTGATGTGGTGCTTTCTTAGGCATGATTCTGCATAATCAGCCAAGAGAATGAATTTTGTCAGCCTTAGGATGCGATGATCATATTTTTGCAGTATCGCTTCATATTCGGTTTCTGTTTGGGAATAAAGTTGATTGAGAAGGATCGGATTGAGATGGGATCTTAGCATCTGCTCATAGAGTATACGAAGCCTTTCATAATATTCAATCACTTCTTTTACATGGTCCTGATGCAAGGCTATATCTTCGTGACTCAACAGGTTCCTAAACTCGCTTAGATGAACTGAACGCTGGATATGTTTGGTGGTCTTGTAAACTGCAGTCAACAATAGTGAGAGGACTATCAAAAGAGCAAAAAATAAGACATAATTTGGCTTTGATTTTTCTACGAATTGTTCTGCGCAGTCAGTGGGACAGCTGAGCTCGTTCTCAGTATCATCACAAACCCGGTTTCCACAGGAACAGTATGTTGGCCCAAATAGAGTGTCTTCAGATGTTTTTTTACCTACCAAGATGTATACGTCTTCCGAAGAACAGCTTTGAATATTGAGGGCGTAATAGAGAGAATTGCCGAACAGCGGCTCGTCGGTAACCCCTTCTCCAATGATCCTGCTAACTACCCGTCTAGTGACTATATTGTTCAATATCTCGGTATGGGTGGCATTAATTTCCCAGTAGTTGGAGCATTTGTCATTGACATAGCCATCACCCACTCTCTGGGCGCTCTGTAAAGACACGATTCCATCACTGGTGGCTTTCTCGGGCAGCAAGTCTGGCCTCAGCCTTAATAGGATTAAGTTCAACTCATAGCTTGAAGTCCCTGCAATTACATAATAATCAATGCCCTCTATTTTTGGTGTAATGACGCCTTTTCCCAAATCCTCCAATGCCTGGCCGCTGGCTGCCAGGAGCGCGTAGTCTGATTTTTCATTTATCAGATCACTGAATACGTTCTTATACAATGGAATTATTGAGGATCCCTCATTCGGAACAGCTATCAGTACAACTTTCCTAACTTTATTGAGGAAGGTAAACTTAGTGAAGTTCTGATTCTTAGTATAAGCATTGTAGAGAGCTTGCTGCACTACCAGGCCACCAAGAGAATGAGATATGATATATGCATTATCAAACTCAGATGAGATAGCTTCAAGCAGGTCAGTAAGCTCCTTCGCAGTTTGCTTTACCCCTTTGGAGGTCTGATATCCAAAGGTATAGACTACAAAAGGCTGGTTTGCGATTTTGATGTCTTCAACAAGAGAGGTATATGTTTCAGGAGAGCTCGCGAACCCATGAACCAAAATTAAGGCTTCTCTAGATGGTTCATCTGGTGAATATACTTTTACCAAAGTTGAGTTAAAGCAATTCTCACAGATCAAACCCATGAGCGCAAAGGTTGCTTTGTTTTCGGCTGACAAGTACCTACTGATGTTAGTAACATTGGCAGTGACAATATGTTCTTCTGTTTTAATTATACCTCCCAGGTATTCCCAATCAGAATCTTGCAATACATAGATAGCAAGCGTATTCTGGTCTATTCGCTCGGTCTCGGAATAGGGAAGACTAATTTGGGTATTAATATCTGCAGTTCGGCTCAATTCTAGAACGATGGGAGATCCTACAATCTTAAATCTAGTGTTAACTGCTGTGGGTGTTGATGAAGCTGACTCAATGTGCGCTTTTAATCCTTCAAATACTCCACCATAGAACTGCACTTGGGTGTCTCCGCTCCTTAACTGAGATGATGCTTCGGTAAGATTTACTGTTGTTTCCTCGATCGGAAGTGGTGCTACTTCGGGAGTTTCATTCACTGTTTCCCGGCCTAACTCAAAAATCTTCTCCCCACATTGTAAAGAGGATACTTCCTGGAATGAAACATTGAAGCATTGCTGGCCTGTGCATCTCAATGCCTTAATATCAGTATACTGAGCTGGAAGGTTGATCTTTACCTCAATGTCTTCTCCAAGGCAGTCCAGCTTAATGGGGTCTGTTACCAGTTCGTAGTCAGAAGGTATCAGGGTAGGGTTTATAGTAGCATTTTCTACACCCTGCGGCAGTTCAGTTGAGGTAATGGCAAAACATGATGAAACTGCACCAGATGCTGCTGGAGTTGTTGGGGGAGGGGGAGAGGTTGAGACAATGGAGCATACACCACCTACCAATGTGTAGCCAACAGGACATCCACAATCAATAGGGCAATTGAGGCTGCTTTCTGTGCCTACTTGACAAACACCATCACCGCAGGAGCTTGCAGTTCCGCTGACGCTGTATTCAGTGAACCGAGTGACTCTAAATATAAACGTGTCAGCATCCTGAAGCTCAGTGCAGATGGAAGCTGGACAAATATCTTGATTGCGCAGCGGATATCTGGAAAGGTCATAGCCGAGGGAGTCTGTGCTGTAGAAAGTGATGTTTGCGGTTGTGTTCAGCGCTGGCAGATTTGTGGAGCTTACCTTGATGCTATTGGCTGAGAAATTGATTATATCATCAAAATTCGAGCTATTAAATGTAAGCCTGTTAATCCATCGTATCTTACCGACAGTGCTGTGTATCACTTCCAATGTGTTGTTGGATAGGTTTAGCACTGCCAATGAGCCTGGGTGGATGGAATAATCCAATGAGTTTCCTGAAAAGTTGATGTTGGATACTGAATTGTTTATAGACGATCCGTTTAGGTACAGGCCTACTGTTGAAGAAGATAAGGTCAGGTTAACCAGCGTGGAATTGATTAAGGTATCTGCATAGATAGCATAATTAAAATTATCCAGCGTAAGGTTTTTTATGGTTATGTTTGTTTTGTTGAGAATGTAGATTCCAAATTTTATACTATCGGTGAAACCCTTAATTGTTGAGCCATTCCCATTAATTATAATATTGTCTGCTGTTATATTGAAGCAGTTTGTACTGGTATTCAGGTCTTCCTTTAAGGTATAGCGGGTATTGGCCTTAGTCAGCTTGCCGCAGGCGAATATATTTGAAGACTCTATGTTGTTTCCAATGTTCCGCCATCTTAAGACCGGGTAGCCAGTAGAGTTTTCCTCCCAGATTGTATTAAAGTCCCAGCTGGCGAAAGGTTCTCTCGATTGGGCATCTGGTGAAAGGTCTCTTTTGAAATAGTCTAGGTTGTTGTGGATGGTGGTGCAATTAGAAACGCCACAACTTGCAGGGATGGCTGAGTGACTGTCCCAGTATACATTCACTGTATTTTGAGTGGATGACCCTGCAATCCCCCCAACACCTGTTGAGTCGGCAACATCACCAGCTGCAAAAGAGTTTTGAATTGTTCCGCCTGTTCCTGATATCCCCCCTGCCATTCCCCCATTGCTTTGGATATTGCTAAGCGAATAACTATTTTTAATCGTACCTGACAAAGAACCGACCATACCTCCCATGTTAAGTTCTCCAGTGACGTTAATCTTAGCATAGGAATTGTTTATAATACCAGAGTATTCTCCAACAAAACCACCTACGCTGAAGCTACCAATCGGTCCATCCCCAAGTATCCCATCGACATCTCCCTGAACAAATACTTGTTCAATTAATCCGCTTCCGCTCCCGATTAAACCTCCAACATAATTGCGTCCATCTACAGTTACATTGATTAAACCAAGGTTTTTTATGACAGCTGTGGAAAATGTTACTCCGAATAAACCAATATAACTACTTGAGTCCCTATTTATGTATACGTGGGAAATGGAAAAATTATTTCCATCCAATGTTCCTTGGAACTGATTTGAAGAACTGCCTATTGGGTTGAAACCAGAGCCTGCATTCCAGGAATTTGTCGCTAAACAATCGATATTCTGAGTTAATCTAAAATATCTTGACATATATATCGAATGGATGCTAATATTTTGAAGTTTAATGCATGTTGATATGTTATAGGGGTCTTCGAGGATTCCGGAACCATTCCAGGGAGGGTTTATGATGCTATAATTGCTGAAACTGGACACATTGAATATGACCGTTGACGCGTTTAATAATGTAAAATTATGGCAGGAGCTACATGGGTATCCATCTTTGAAGATTGCTGGTCTAGAATACCCACCTATCCTTAATGATTTTAAGGTGATGTTTGCTTGTGAACTCAAATTTATGCTGAAGGCTGAAGTGTTAAGGTACGCTGAATTATTTTGGATTTTAATTATCCCGGGAAATGTGAAATTTCCAGAAATATTCAAGTTTTTTAGAAATGTAAGGTTAGTCCATTTGATCTCTCCGAATGAATTGTTGTAGATGAGGAGATTTATGCGCCCTGAACTGTCAAAAATTGAAAATATGCCAGCCGAGAGGTTGTTATTCAATAAAATATTATTGTTTCCCCCAGACGCCAGCCATTGGATGGAATAATTGTCCGATTGAATTGTATTTGAATCCATAAGATTGTTATCTGAACCACCTTGGAAAAAAATTCCTACAGAATCTGATTTTTTTGATCTAACTGTTATGTTGTTTTGCCGTATGATACTACCGTCACTCGTTGAATATTCAATACCCCACACACTTGCACCAGCGGCGGATGATTTTACAATAATGGAGTTATTAGAGATTGTATGATTGTCCGAATCTCCCAGGTTTCCGTTTATTTCTATACCCCTTGCATATGCTGTTGCATTCACGGTTATCGTGTTATTTCTGATAAAATAAGAATGTGCTGTTGAACCTCCTAATGAGCGTATTCTGATCCCATATGCGTCAGCAAGCACGAGATAGGTATACACATTAAGATTATTATTGGTGATATTGATGTTGTTTGAACGGCCAACACGCGAATAGACATAAATCCCCTGCAGAGGGTTAAACATCTGCATTGTGATGGTATTGTTTTCGATACGTATAGAATTGCTATTTTCCAAATAGATACCATTAGTGCCTAAAGGTCCCTGATCTATGGAATTGTTCGCAATGAGGGTGTTGTTTGTGTTATTAAGAAAGATTGATGTCGCAAAACCCCTCAAGTTACTATTTCTTATAGTAATATTTTTTCTGTTGCCCCATGTTGCGATTCCGCGGTCACCTCCTACCCCATCTGAGATTATGTAGTAATTTGCCCCATCAATAGTTATGTTATCTGTGGTAACGTTAAAACAGTTGGCTGTAGTTGATACATTCCCTATCAGGGTGTATGTTTTTCCAGATTGATTAAGTTTACCGCATGAATCGGTTGGGACATAACCAATAAATGTTGCCTGAAATATCAATGAAGCCAAGTTATCGAACGTATCATTAACACTGACATTGATGAAATAGGTTGCTAATGGTAAGATGGTCATATTCTTCAATACTCCTGACTGCGATATGTTGAACCTGATCGTATTATTTATCTTCCAGTGCACCGTACCTGCATCAGTAGCATTTATGTCAACTAATAAGGCATCTATCAAGTATTGTAAGGTTGCGTTTGATGGGATTTCGGTAAACGTCGGGGGGGTTTCATCAATACTTCCCCCAATATCCTGCCAGGTCAATACAGGATAGTTTGATGAGTTTTCTTCCCAGATCGAAAAATAGCCCCATTTCGAGAATGGACCTTTAATTGGATACACATCGCCTTTGAAATATAATTCATTGTCTGATATGCTTGTGCAGTTTTTGTATAGACCAATTCCTCCGCTCCCTATACAGGATCCTGGATTCTGGTCGTGATTGTTGTAATATGAGTTTTCAATGACGGCATAGTTGCCGAGGAAATCGGTATCTACGGCACTCCCTACTAGCCCACCAACATCCGAGCCACCTGATACATTTCCTGTTGCAAATGAGTTATTAATTACGGCATTCGCGTTTACTGCCTGGTTCTCCCCCACCAATCCACCCACATAATTCCCCGTGGTACTCACATTTCCATAGGAATATGTGTTTTCTATGGTACCTCCATCATTTACATCCCCTATCAGGCCCCCCACATAATTTCCGGTGGCCAATACTTTAACTGAAGAGTATGAGTTCTTCGTTGAACCATACAATCCCGGTTGAGACTGCAGCCCGATTAAGCCACCTACATAATTCTGCCCTTTTACTAATCCGGAGGTGTAGACATAGTTGATAGTGCCATAATTATTTGCTGCTATTGCCCCGACCCACGATGCTCCACTTATATTGACGCGTACAAGTCCTAGATATGATATGGTGCCATAGTTTTCTGAAGTTAGGCCAACTGAATTTGATCCGGTTCTATTTATGTTTAAGTTAGAGATCGTATGGTTGCTCCCATTTAATAAACCGGTAAATGCTCCGATCGGTGCAAACCCTGCTCCAGAGTTCCAGATTGTGGTATTTGAGCAGTTAATGCTCCTGTTTAGCATGTAAAAAGCATGAAGATCTAGGCTCATATTCTGAACCTGCGTACAAGTTGCTATTTCACACGGTGCTGCAGAGGTGTTAGACCCATCCATACCAGCTGGACATACACCTGGCGGATCTATGATGTAATCAAACTCTACGGGATAGTTGATGATTTTGAGGTCAAAGGTATCTGAGGTGTTCTGAAGATTGGTTAAGTAGACTTTATATTTCCCTTCTTGAGAGATGTTCTCGAAAATTGTTATGACAGTGCTGCTGTCTGCGGCATACACTTCAATTGCTGCAGAAACATTGCTTCTCGCATAGAGGGTAATGTCCTTATCAGATGTTAAGTTTTTCTCGAATGTTACCCGCACATAGTTACCTGTCAGTATGGTAGTATAATTTTTATCCTGATTTTTAACATAACCATATATGTCTCTTATTGCAGTCCTATTCTCATTTAATTCATACGCTTTGGTAATCAAAATTAGCTCATATGTCTGATTGGATAGATACGGCACAAACCATTGGATGTAGTCTATGAGGTTGTTGTTGTTGGTATCAAAGGCTTCGAATCCAACTGGCTGTTTAGTTTGATTAACGAACCAATAGAGAAGGATATTGCCTGATTTATACTCAGCTGATAAGGTGGCATAGGCAAGAATCTCTTGGTAATGCACCTCATCTGAGATTATGGTGATATATTTTCCATCCGAGGTTTCTTCTTCGACAGCATAGGGTCCTTTAGTGTAGTATTCCACTTCCACTTCCTGAACCTCGTCATTAATGATTATCTCAGTGGTGTTGGAAGTACTGGAAGCATTTGCTTGTTCAGCAACTGCATATCCGGTTATACCTGTTTTGAATAAAAAGTTGAACAATCGGGTAAAAAATCCCTGGCCAGTCCTTTCTGAGATCACAAATCCTGTTAATTTGTTCTTTTCGTTTTGTCTGGAAATTAATTCATTATTGATCTCAACAAGTTTGTCTTTGTCCAGGGCTTCCCTTATCTTTTCCTGGTTTAATATCTTAATATCCTTATCAATGACCTCAACTCTTTTTTCTGCTTCATATTGCTGCTTTGTCTTTTCCTCTCCATCTGAAACTACGAGGATCTTGTCTTCTGAGATCTCCTGGTCAGGGCCTCTGCCCGTCTTTCTTATGGAAAAGTTCAATGCTTCTTTGCTTATGTTAACAGAGATATTAGCAGCGGTA
>DATDXC010000019.1:0-9897 GCA_035289425.1 Candidatus Nanoarchaeia archaeon | reverse complement strand
CATGGACATAACAAACTTAGAGTCCAATACGAGCAGCGCCATAGACAAAGGCATTCAAACCAGTAATATATGGCCTGCAACAGCCTATTCAGGCCAACAGGTGTATATCAGAGACGTTAACAATAATCAGGTATTGGGAACTGTAGACCGGGTAGCAGTTTCAGGCAGCCAAAGATGGCTTCTAAACTACGTCGTAGATGGCGGCAGCTTACTGGGCCTGTTCAACATTACGCCAGCGGTCTATGCATTGGAAAGGAACGACATCCCGATAAGCCTGATTCCAGGAAGTATTTCAGGACTGATAAATGCTACGGATAGTTGAATTATCTACCACTAGTATCACTAGTATAATTTTTAGAAAGTTTTATAAAGAAATCAAAGCTATTTCTCCTTATGAAACGGGTTGTCTGGAAGAACAAGTCAAACAAGCAGCTCTGCGTCACCATTCCCTCGACGATAGGCTTGAAGGAAGGTGACTTGGTAGAGGTAGCTAAATCTCAAATCCAGAAGATTGCCTACAGTGGTGTTGTAGGAGACCTATTCCATTATGGCCATCTGCACTCTATCCAGTTTGCCAAGTCTATAGCTGATCTTAATGTTGTAGGAGTTCTCACAGACCAGGCAGTGGCTGAATACCGGGCTAAGCCCATCTCTAACCTGCAGGAAAGAAAAGCCATCTTATCAAGCTTAAACTGCATAGATAGGGTCATGGTTCAGCATTCAAGAGACCCCACAGAAAATCTCAAAAGAATTCATGAAGAATTCCCTAGTGCAGAAATTCTCTTAGTACACGGTTCAGACCTGAAATATGTTCATGGTCAGGAATACATAAAAAAAATTCAGGGCCAGGTTGTCCAGCATCCGTACTATGAACGTCTATCCACAGTCAAGATCATGAATCAGATAATGCAGACAAAGCCCAAGGACATCGCTGATTTTGCAGACCTTATAGAAGGCAAGGAAAAGATTGACTTTGAATATGAGAAAGGCAACAAGGTAATCGTCTCCTCAAAAGCTGATACATTGAGAGTTCTCAAGCCCCTGGTAAAGAAATCCTACATAGAGGACATGTACATCTTCACCAGTTCAGACTGGAAGAATAGGGAGCAGGGAGTAATGGACGACATTACAAAGAAATTCCCCAATAAGATAGTCATCAGAAGCTCAGCAACCAACGAAGACACTTTAGAAAATTCCATGGCTGGATACTTCCAGAGCGTTCTGAATGTGGATCCCAAAGACCCTAAGCAATTGGAGGCAGGTATCAAGGAAGTCCTCAACTCATACAAGAATAAGGTGTCTGAAAGCTCCTTCAACCAGGTGTTGGTGCAGTCCCAGTCAAAAGGGATCGTCATGAGCGGTGTCCTGTTCACCAGAACATTAGAGTCTAATGCTCCCTACTATGTCATCAACTATGATGATGCGACCGGGGAGACAGATACAGTAACAAAAGGCGTGGAAAACAAGACCATCAAGATAGCAAGATTCACAGAAAAAATTCCTAAGAAGATGCAATCGCTCATAGCTGCAGTCAAGGAGCTCGAAGAAATCATCCCCAAGATAGGCCTGGACATTGAATTTGCCGTAAACAAGGAAGGAAAAGTGATAATTTTCCAGGTCAGGCCATTAACATTGAGCCTAAAATCAGAGGTTGATGACAAAGAAGTCCAAGACAGGATTGAAGACCTTCAAAAACAATTCAGGACTTTATCCATGAAGAAAGAGCATCTGTGCGGCACTTCAACCATATTTGCAGACATGCCTGACTGGAATCCTGCAGAGATCATCGGCGATTCTCCCAATCATTTGGACTACTCCTTATATGACTATATAATCACTGATAGCGCCTGGCATCAGGCAAGAACTTCTCAAGGCTACTTCAATGTGGATCCTGCAAAGCTTGTTGTCTTGTTCGGCAACAAGCCGTACATTGATGTGAGGAACAGCTTCAACTCATTTGTGCCAAGCGCTCTTTCCAAAGCCATACGAGATAAGCTGGTATGCTTCTGCTTGGAAAAGCTTCAGGAGAATCCCCAACTCCAGGACAAGGTGGAGTTTGAGGTTGTTTACACCTGCTTTGATTTTACTTTTGATAAAAGATCAAAGGAGCTGAAAAACTTTAGCGACTCAGAAATCCGAGCCATCAAGAAAGCCCTTGTAGGCCTGACTAACAACTTGATCAAGAGTTCCAAGAAATCTATTAAGGATGATATGGCCTCAGTAGAGCAGATGGAGATTGACAGACTGAAGATACAGAAAGATCCCGAAGATGTCGGAAAACTTCTCCATGACGCAAAATTCCTCCTGGATGATTGTGCCAAAAGAGGCACTGTCCAGTTCTCAAGATTGGCAAGGCTTGGATTCATCGGAAAGATTCTCCTTAAAAGCCTGGTTGCAGAGGGGATAATTTCATCAGATGATTACGACACATTCATGAGCTCAATAAGCACTGTCGCCACAGAAATCAGCATTGATTTCAAGCTCATGAATGCAGGAAAGCTCTCGAAAGAGCAGTTCCTGAAGAAATATTATCACCTCAGGCCAGGCTCCTATGACATAACAAGTCTTAGGTATGAATCAAACCCTGAACTGTTGAAGACAATGCAAAGCATTGTTGCAGAAGACACCAAGATAAAGAAGTTTGTCCTAGATAAAAAAACCGAAGATCGGATAAACCAGTTGTTAAAAAAAGAGAGACTCGGCTTTTCCACAAAGGAATTGCTTGATTTCGCCAGAGTTGCATTAGAAGCCAGAGAATATTCCAAGTTTGAATTCACCAAAAGCCTGAGTGATGCTATCGAGCTTATTGCATTGGCAGGAGATGCCATGGGCTTCAGCAGGAACGAATTAGCCATGCTCAGTGTCGAAGACATATTTGCGCCGGTAAAAGACAGGCACCAATTGACAAAGTTGTGGAAAGAAGTTATAAGCAGAAGGACAACAGACAGGGAACTGAATGCAAAGGTGGTGCTTCCTCCTATCATAATATCCAAGGATGATTTTACCATAGTGCAATACTACACGCCTCGGCCTAATTATATAACCCAAAAGATTGTCAAGGCAGAGCTTGCCAGGCTTGACAAGACCAAAGAGATTGAAGGAAAAGTTGTCATGGTAGAAAATGGAGATCCCGGCTATGATTGGATATTTACGAGAGGTATTGCAGGGCTGATAACAAAGTATGGTGGTGTCGCTTCCCACATGTCCATCAGATGCGCTGAATTCGGCATTCCAGCAGCCATCGGTTCCGGTGTTATCTATGATCAGCTGAAATCAGCATCTTCTGTTGTCTTGGACTGCAAGTCAAAAAAGATAAGCCAGGGTGATATCGTATGATAGCTGCCATAACACAAAGGAACGATAAGAATAAGCACGGAGACCGCATAGATAATCTGGAAAATAATTACATCAATTATCTTGAAAAGTTTGGCATTACGTGCATCCCTGTCCCGAACACATCCAAAAACCCAGCTTCTTACCTGGAAAAGGTTGATGCCCTGATCCTTACCGGTGGCAACTGTGTTGACCCCAAACTATACGATGGAAAAATCTCAGAAGAGTCAGATGCATCTTCTGAAAGGGACTCTACTGAAAAAAAGCTGCTGGATACTGCAGTGAAAAAGAAGATGCCTGTCTTAGGCATCTGCAGGGGCTCCCAGTTCATCAATGTCTATTTTGGAGGTTCATTAGTAGATGTAAAGCTTCATTTCAAGGGAAAGATAAACCATGTCAGAGTATTCCACCAGGTTGATATAGTGGGCAGTGAAGCACAAAAGGCACTTGGACCAAAATCTGCAGTAAATTCTTATCACAATCATGCTATAGTGGCTGTTCCGCCAAAACTAAAGGTATTTGCGCAGTCCCCTGATGGCATTATTGAAGGAATTTACCATCCATCCCTTCCCATTGCTGGCATACAATGGCATCCAGAACGGGAAAGCCCCGACATTGATCTCAACAAAAAACTGATCCAGGCATTTGCAAAGAGGGAATTATTTTGGAAGTAAAAGCAGTCTTTTTCGATTTTGATGGCATTCTAACATTTGACCATGCTGCAGAGGAAAGCACCTGCAATGCCATCTCCCAGATTTTTTCCATCCCCGAAGAAAAGGTTTCTGAAGCGTATGGCAAGTCAGGAAACCATGAACTTTATGCAGGATCTAAATCAATAGGCCAATTCTGGAAGGAATTTTATACCAATCTGGGCCTGCCTTTTCCATTCGTTATTTTTCAAGAAGCAAGGCAGGACATCTATGGACTGACTCCTATGGATCCTGAAATGATTGATCTGGTGAAGCAGATACAACGTAAAGGATTAGTTACTGGAATAATAACCAACAATAATTCTGAAAGGGTAGAATACCTTCTTGAAAAGTATAATCTCCTGGATCTGTTCAATCCGGTGGTAATATCAGGGGACTCAATGAAAACAAAATCAGACCACACCCTGTTCTTCGATGCCTTCCCTGACACAAAGGCAGCTGTTTTCATAGACAATCAGCAGAAGAACTGCGATAGTGCGGAAAAAGCTGGAATGCACGCAATTTATTTTGATGACAAAATAAGAGATTATGTAAAACTGAAGAAAGAATTGGCTTTGTTTGGAATATCTATTTAAGATTAACTTAGCAAGACCCCCCTCTGTCTTAAAATATACTCATTTGCTTCATTCAAAGCTGCCCGGTCTCTTTCTAAATTACCTGTTCCGCGAATATGTTCGACAATTTTATCTAAAACAGACGCCTCAACTAGCGGATGTGTCCTAGAACTCTTCCACTCTCCAATTCTCTTTATGCCTAACTCTTCGTCAGGACTCACTTCATGTGACTGATCATAGCTATGCCTTGCATGAGAGCAATGGGCTAAAACCTGTTCATGGACGTGTTCCTGAGTCTGGGCATAATTTGCATTGTGGAAAGATCCAGGGGACAGTCTTTGATGTTCGTTGGAGGGAAATAATGTATGGATTCTTGCTTCCATCTGTTCTCTTAAGATTAGGTATCCAAATGCTTCATTTTCCCTCAGATCAATAAATTCTTGTACATGTCTGCGTGGGAGCACCAATAAATGGGTAGGATTTATAGGATTTAGATTAAGCAAACCGATGGCATGGTCAGTTTCATATACTATCCTGCTTCCTTCTTTGACTGCATCACATAAGCCACAACCAAGTTCATACATAATCAGGATTAGTTTTGTCTTTGTTTATAAAACTTTGTATTTTATACTACTATTTGGTGGTTAATAATAAAGAAATTTGAAATTCTAAAGTTTTAAATAAACAACACTTTTCTTATCATCTATGAAAGCAATCATCTTGGCAGCAGGCATGGGAACCAGGCTGGGCAAATACACTAAAGAGCTGCCAAAAGGCATGCTTACCTTCAAAGGAAAATCACTCATTGAGCATCAGCTCAACACCTTGAGAAGCTGTGGCATCACTGATATCATTATAGTAAAAGGCTACATGCCTGATAAAATCAATTTTCCTGGTGTAAAATATTATGAAAATAAGGATTATGCTACTACCAATATGGTTGAAACCCTCTTTGCTGCAGAACCTGAGATGGATGATGCTATTTTGGTCTGTTATGCAGACATCTTGTATGAAAAAAAGATTTTAAAGAAAGTGTTGGAAGCTAAAGTCGATATCGGAGTCACTATAGATGAAAACTACTGGGATTATTGGAAGGCAAGATTGGATCATCCCGAAGAAGACACCGAAAGCTTGGTCATCAAAGATGGCAAAATAATTGATCTGGGAGATACCAAAGCACCATTAGAGAAGGCAAAAGTAAGATATGTGGGCTTAATCAAATTCTCAAAAAAGGGGGTAGAAGCCTTGAAGCAAGTCTATAACAAAAACAAGAAAAAATTCTTCCATAGAGATCAACCCTGGCTTAGGTCTAAGTCTTTCAAGAAAGCCTATATGACATGCATGCTGCAGGCACTCATCAATGCAGGATATGAAGTCAAGCCAATCCCCATAAAACACGGCTGGCTTGAGTTTGATACTGAAGCAGACTACGAAAGATACAATAAGTGGTTGAAAGAGAATTCCCTCTCCAGATTCTTTGTTTTCGAGTAATTTTTCTAAAATACACTAAAATAACCGAAATCTTTATATATAAGTTTTAATTATATTTAATTAAATGTAATTAAGAGGAATGACCATGAACAACGTCAAGATAATCGTCACCTTAGGACCGGCAACAAAAAAGCTGGAGGATCTTAAGAAGATGAAAGATCGGGGAGTAGACTTTGTCCGCATCAATATGTCTCATTCTTCTATTGAGGACCTGCAGTATTTCATACGACTTTCAAAGCAGGTAGGGATTCCTTTCATCATCGATACTGAAGGTTCCCAGATTAGGACCGGCGACCACAGTCAAGATTCTGTAGAGCTCCAGGAAAATGAGGAGATAAGGATCTACAACCAGCAGACAGTGGGCAGCCAAAAAGAGATATGTATGCGTCCGTTTACAATTCTCAAGCAGTTGGAGCCCGGAGACCTGCTCCATATAGACTTCAATGCGCTCATTTTAAGGGTATCAGACATCTCCACGCTTCCGCAGGGATACATCACCGCAAAGGCGGTAACTAGTGGGATAATTGCAAAGAACAAGGCAGTTGCCGTAGACCCAGCTGCTCCGAAGAATTTTAATTTGCCCCCATTGTCAGAAAAAGATTACGAGTCAATTGCCTTAGGCCTTAAAGAAGGTATTGGCTACATAGCAGCTTCGTTCATGCGCTCACGAGCCTTTGTTGAGGCAGTCAGGAAGGCAACCCAGGGCAAGATGAAGATAATTTCCAAGATTGAATGCATGGATGGACTGCAGAATCTTACCGAGATCATGGATGCATCGGATTATCTATTGATCGACAGAGGTGACTTGAGCAAGGAAGTGCCGCTGGACCACATTCCCTTTATGCAGAAGATAATCCTCAGCGAAGCGGTAAAAAGAAACAAGGAAGTTTTTGTCGCAACAAACCTTTTGGAAACGATGAGCAGGGAAAAGAGGCCGACAAGGGCAGAAGTGCATGATGTCATTATCACTATTCTTGATGGAGCCGCAGGAGTAGCATTGGCAGCTGAGACCGCAATTGGTAAACACCCATTGGAATGCATCAACATGATAAACAAGCTGATCAAGCAGGCTCAGTTAGTAACAAACAGGCAGGATTTTCTCAAGGCAGATGCAAACCTTACAGAGCACCTCAGAAGTATAGGGTATATTACTGATGATGAGCTCTCCTCTGTCCTGGTTCCTCCCCACGGAGGTAAACTGGTTGACCGTATGCTGAAGACCCCTCTGGATAAGAAGTATCTTGATTCTTTAGAAAAAGTTAATTTGGACGAGAACCTCCAGATGGACGTCGAGCAAATAGCCCTCGGGACATTCAGTCCGATCGAAGGCTTTATGGACAAGAAAGACTTCCAGGGCGTCCTTAATGATATGCGCCTTGCCAGCGGCGTTGTATGGACAATCCCCATCATATTAGACATTCCGACAGAGACTGCTTCAAGGATTTCAAAAGGTGACGATATTGCTCTATGCGACGATGAAGGCATCATGGCAGTGATGCATGTATCGGATAAATTCCTTTTTGACAAAGAAGAGACATCCATAAAACTTTATGGCACCGCCAGTGATGAGCACCCGGGCGTCAGGTGGATCAATGAGAAAAACCCAGTCCTAATTGGGGGGCCTATTGACTTGATTCGGCGCAGAAAGTCTGAATACAAAGAATATGAACTGACACCTCGGCAGGTAAGAAGATTATTTGAGGAAAAAGGGTGGTCTCGGGTCGTTGGATTCCATACTAGGAATGTCATACACCGTAGCCATGAATTCATTCAGCTGAAAGCCATGGAGGAAGGGAACTGTGATGGTCTCTTTGTTCATCCAGTGATAGGAAAGAAGAAACAGGGAGATTTCCATGCAAAATACATCATACACTCCTATGAAGAAATGATGAAAAGTTTCTATCCTCGCAACAAGGTCATTTTCGCAACCTATGCCACCTTTTCGCGGTATGCGGGCCCCAGAGAAGCGATTTTCACCGCATTATGCAGAAAAAACTTTGGATGCAGCCATTTCGTGGTTGGCAGAGACCATACCGGTGTCGGCAATTTCTATCACCCCCATGCATCCCACAAGATTTTTGATAAATTTCCCGACTTAGGTGTAATACCTATAAAGTTTGATACAGTATTCTACTCAGAGAAAAAGAAAGCTCATATACATGGACCAGATGCAAAGAACCACGACGAAGCAGATAAGCTTCACATAAGCGGAACACAGGCACGTAAGATGTTTGAAAAAGGAGAATCCCCCCCTTCCTGGTTTATGCGGCCCGAAATCTCAAAGATGATCACAAACTCCATTAAGAAAGGCGAAGAGGTTTTTGTCAAGTAGATGGCAACGGTAATCTGGTTCACCGGACTTTCTGGTTCAGGCAAGACTACCATTGCCACCCAGCTCAAGAAGTTTCTAGAGGCTCAGGGAAAAAGAGTGGACATGATAGATGGGGACATAGTGAGAACCACCCTCCATAGACACCTTGGTTTCTCGAGAAGTGACATCCGGGAGAACAATAGGCTTATCGCGACTCTCGCCAAGGAGAGGCTCCCTCACTTTGATTTTATCCTAGTTCCCATAATCTCCCCCTACCAAGAAGATAGGATGCTGGCCAAAGAAATTCTGCAGGACAGTTTTGTCGAATTGTATGTGAATTCTTCCCTTAAAAAATGTATGGAGCGGGATGTGAAAGGTCTCTATAAGAAGGCGCTGAAGGGTGAGATAAAGGATTATATAGGCATCCATCAGCCCTATGAATCCCCCGAAAATCCTGACCTGATGCTTGATACTGAATTCCATGATATCGACCCGGCAGTCAGCCAACTGATAAGCTTTTTAAAGCAAAGAAACCTTCTCTGATTCATGATCCGGAAAATAGGGTATTCCATCAGAAAATACGGCATAAAAAGCTCCATCTTCAATTTTCTTTCGATCCTGACAGCCGATTATGTCGTTGTGTCCTTCCAAAAATGCGGCAAGACATGGCTCAGGTTAATGTTGGCACAAGCTATCTCTCTTAAATATAAAATCAGGAAAATCCATCTTGACCTCCAGCTCATGACTTGGTTTAGGCCCATTCCCAATATACTGATCTCCCACGCAGGAAGCACCAAGGACAATAATAAGCTAGATTTTATCAAATTATTTCAGAAAAAGAAGATAATCTTTTTGGTCAGAGACCCCAGAGACATTGTCGTTTCGTTGTTCCATGGATCGCGCACCAGAGACAAGGTATACTCAGGAAATAATGTCTCAGAGTTTATCCGAGACAAAAACTCAGGATTCCCTAAGATAATCAACTTCTTGAATACCTGGGCAGACCATCTCGGGAAGAGGAAAAAAGGCAGCTACATAATCGTCCAATATGAGGATATGAAAAAGGACGCCGCCAAACAACTG
The DNA here is from genome assembly GCA_035289425.1 of Candidatus Nanoarchaeia archaeon. Classification (GTDB taxonomy): domain Archaea; phylum Nanobdellota; class Nanobdellia; order Woesearchaeales; family DATDXC01; genus DATDXC01. The sequence continues at coordinate 415 of DATDXC010000019.1, read as the reverse complement.
GGGCGTATCTTTGAATTCATGAACATTGATATGCCTACTGCAATAATCCAGGATGTAGTGGGGTACGGCTCTTTTCAGAATATGCGTAAACTCGAGATGTCAGGTAAGATAAAGGACTACCGCATGCTGCCAGGAGACAAGAAAGATCCGACCTCCTTCAGGACTAGAAAAGGCAAGATAGGTGGCTACAAGGATGAGCTGTCAAAGAAAGACATAGCTTATCTGAACAGTTATATGAAAAAGTTAGACGCCAGATACGGATATAAGATTTAAATTTAATAGAACAGGGGCTAAGTCTTTCCAGACGTTAGTCTGGTAGATGAATGCCCCTTTGAGTTGCGGAGCAACTCACCTGTTCTCTATGATATACCTTGCCACTTGCTCAGCACTTACATGTCCTGCGGTTCCGCAATAA
>DATDXC010000018.1:0-12316 GCA_035289425.1 Candidatus Nanoarchaeia archaeon | reverse complement strand
GTGAACTAATTTTCAAATTGAGAACTAATTATCAAATTATACGTTTTGTCGGCGAAGCTCAACGACAAAATACGAAAATTAGTTCACAAACGGGGGTACCCCATGGTGGGGTGTGTCCTTTTTAAACTTTAAAAACGACATATATACCCTAGAAGTGAGAACTAATTACCGAATTATTCAAAATCTTTTGAGATGCGCATGGATCGTTTTTTGCTTTGCTGGTTTCAAACACAAGTAATAAAAACAGCCCCTAATTTCTTACGAGAATGAAAAAGATACTATCTATTGTGATGTTTGTATTATTACTGACTTTTGTCCAGGCACAGGATATTATACAAGAAGGCCACCTGAAACTATTAGCGGTGCGTGAGATAGGTGGGGGATTTCAGGGCAGCACTGCTGACTTATATTTGGAGATACGGCCAGGCAGCGGCAGGGTTTTTTTGGATACATTTCCTCTGACTAAGACTGATACACAAATATCTACCCGATTTGCCAAAGAGGTAGCGTGCAGTTTCCTCAATAAAGACTGCAGCTCTTTCGATTTTGTGTACACCATAAAAGCTGATTCATCAATCATTGCCGGACCATCCGCAGGCGCTGCAACTGCTGCGCTGACAGTACTGCTGTTGGGGGGCATTCCCGTGAACGAATCGGTAGCAATCACCGGAACCATAAACTCTGGAGGATTGGTCGGGCATGTTGGCGGGGTCAAGGAAAAGATAGATGCTGGCGCTGCTGCTGGCCTAAAGAAGATATTGATACCCCAAGGTGAACAGCTTATTGATTCACGAAACCGAACAATCAACATTGTTGAAATTGAAAATGAAAAAGGGATTGAGATACGAGAGGTGGCAACCCTCAATGAGGTCCTTTATGAGCTTACCGGCAAAAAACTCAAGCCTGAAGGAAAAGAACTGGTTGTAGATGAGAACTATACTACCATAATGGGCAGCCTGGCTCTGGATTTATGCAACCGAAGCGAGAAACTACAGGGTATGATTGAAGGCGTCAACCAATCCTTACTGGAGGAACCATACAACCTGACTGAACGAGGCTCTGCAGCATTTGAAACAGGAAGTTACTACAGCGCTGCAAGCTACTGCTTTGGCGCGAATGTCAAACTAAGCGAACTGTACATGATGTCACGAAATTTTTCAGACCTTAAGATCAGAGAAAGTATTGAACAAGTACGGAATAACATCGGAAATATCCAAAAACGAATAGATGCAAAAGCAGTAAGGACTATTACGGACATAGAGGCATATGCATCGGTGAAGGAACGGCTGCTGGATGCAGATAAATATCTTACATTAGCTCTGGGAAATCTGAATGATTCTCACCGAGCAATAGCAGACTTGGCATATGCATCAGAACGGGTGTATTCTGCGGTATCCTGGTATAAATTCTTTCAGCATATCGGCAAAGAATTAGATCTCAGTAATACTGCATTAAAAGAATCGTGCCAGGAAAAGATTGGGGAAGCTGAAGAGCGATTCCAGTATGTTGAGATTTTGCTGCCCTCCTTTCTCCAGAACACCCAGGAAGAGATAAATTATGCTTATTCCTACCTTAATTCGGAAGATTATGAGTTGTGCTTATTCAAAGCTTCTCTAGCCAAAGCGCAGGCTGATATTGTGCTCAATTTAGTTGGACTCAACCTCAATGAATCAAAAGAGCAGCTTGACATTAAATTAGGTGTAGTGAAGGAGAGCATCATACGCGAGACTGAACTGGGTATCTTTCCCGTCATCGCCTATTCCTACTACGAGTATGCCAACTCTTTGAAGGAGACTGACCTTTCTTCAGCACTCCTCTACTCAGAGTATGCCCTTGAGCTAAGCAACCTTGACTTGTATTTTTACCAGCCTCAGGAAAAGGTGATTTTTGCTGCAAACCCTGATCTAGGAATATTTATCATCGGCATTGCAGCAGGCTTGATACTATCCCTCTTCATAAGAAAAAGATCATAAACCCAAGCAAGATACTTGCGTATCTTGTTGGGAAAAAGAGGTGATAGATGTGCTCTACCCTTGCGGATAAAGCACAGCAGTGGGTTACTCAAGCAGATATATAAATTTTTCGAAAGGGGAGTATTTTAAAGTAGTAACAAGATGGTGGTTAATAAATGGGTAGTGGGCTTGCTGTTTTTTATCGTAGGGTGCAGTGTATCGCCTACTGGGCAGGGGACTGCCCTCGCTCCCAGCGAAAAAGGAAGATTGGATGTCCATTTCTGCCAGGTAGAAAATTGCAGCAGTTTTTTGCTGGCCTTGATTGAACAGTCTCAGGATTCGATAGAATGCGCTTTCTTTGACTTGGATTTGAAGGAAATTATGAAAGCATTGGGAGAGAAGAGCCTATCTATTGAAGTTAAACTAGTTATTGATAATGAGAATGCGCTCCCCAACCTTAAAGGAGGAGGCGTGAAGTATGATACCTCAAGCCAGTATTCCCACAATAAATTCTGCATATTTGACAATAAAAAGGTGTTTACGGGTTCCTTTAATCCCACAGTAAGAGACAACACAAAGAATGACAATAATATCGTGATAATTGAATCTAGGTATATATTGCAAAATTACCGGGATGAGTTTGAGGAACTTTGGAATGGTACATTTGGTGATGGTGCAGAGGTGCAATTTCCGATTGTGTATCTAAATGGAAATCACATTGAGAATTATTTCTGCCCTGAGGACAAATGCTCTGAAAGGGTGATTGAGGTTATCAAATCAGCTCGAGAGAGTATTTATTTCATGACCTTCAGCTTCACTCATGATGCCATCGCTGATGCAATCCTATTTAAGGATGTTGAAATCAGAGGGATATTTGAAAAAGTAGGCGCTGGTTCAGAATATTCACAATTCGGACGCTTTAAGGGATTTGGGTTAGATGTGGTCAAAGATGCAAATCCTGCCAACATGCACCATAAAGTGTTCATCGTTGATAAGAAAATTGTCATCACCGGCTCATTCAATCCATCCAGCAATGCGGATAGGGATAATGATGAGAATATCCTCATAATCTATAATGAGAGCATAGCTGCAGAGTACCTGAAGGAATTTGACAGGGTATACGGCATGACCCAAAACCTTTTAAAATAATTGCCTTTAATGATATCGTGAAGATACGTCAGGCGTCTCAGACAGACTTTGAGACAATTCTTGCGTTGAAGCTGAAGTCCAAACAGGAGCAGCGTAAATGGAATAATTCTATTCTACCAGTAAAGTCAGTAACGCGAATCTACAAAGAATACCTCCGAAAAGACTTTTCAGATGACTGGAGATCTGTATTTTTGGCTGTGGAAGATACCGAGATTGCAGGCATGATTATCGGCAAGATATATCGGAGCTTGCGTGTGGTGGGATTTGAGCGGATCGGGCATATCAGCAACCTGTATGTCACCAAGAAATACCGCAGAACAAAAGTTGCTCAGAAACTCGTCGCTCGGCTGAATTCGTGGTTTAAATCAAAGAAAGCGCATAAAGTCAGTTTAGAATTATATGAAAAGAATCTGCCTGCTATCAGATTATACAGAAAACTTGGCTTCAAGACCTACTCAATCAAGATGCATAAAAAGATTTAATCACGGGCATGCTTTTTTTGAGACGGAAAAGTCACAAAATTTATATATCCTCCTCCTTTTCGAAACTGCATGTATGATGTTTTTGGGATTGGGTCTGCTCTGATGGATTTCATGGTTGAAGTTGATGAACAGAGGATTTTAGAATTTGACCTAAAAAAGGGGCATTTCCATCTATTGGATGAGGAGCAAACAGCTGAGTTGCTCAGAAAAATAAAGGGCCATGTAGTAAAGACCTCTCCGGGTGGAAGCTCTGCCAATACTTTATACGGGGTTGCATTACTGGGGGGGAAGGTTGTGTTCTGCGGCAAGATTGGCACTGATGAACATGGAAATGTATATGAAGAGAAAATGACAGGAAGGGGAGTACGCACCCGACTAGCCCGATCATCTTATCCTACGGGGCATGCCCTCACGTTCATTACACCAGATAGTGAGCGTACGTTTGCTGTCCACCTGGGCGCTGCGCTGCATCTCGCTAAGGAGGATGTGTTCTTTGAAGACCTCAAACAGAGCAAAATTCTCCATATAGAGGGATACCAGCTGGAAGATAAAAGCCTTAGAAAAGTATCGTTGCATGCGATGCGGTATGCCAAAAGAAATAAAGTAATGATAAGCATTGATTTAGGAGATCCGGGTATTGTCTCCAGGAACCGAATGGATCTACAGAAGATAATCAGAACATACGCGGATATTATTTTTGCGAATGAGGAGGAAGCACGAGCGCTTACTGGTCTGCAGTCAGAGGATGCCCTGGGGTTGATTTCAAAAATGTGTAAGATTGCTGTCGTGAAACTGGGAAGGAAAGGTTCCTTGATGCGTACACAGGAGAATACCTTCACTATTCCGGCGTATCCCATTGCAGTGGTAGATACAACCGGTGCAGGAGATATGTTTGCTGCCGGAGTATTGTTTGGCATAACGCATGGTTTTGATGTAAATACGTCAGGCCATTTAGGAAGCTACTTCGCAGCAAAAGTATGCGGCCAACTCGGCGCACGGTTAGCGCATATTGACAAAAAGGAACTTACAAAGGTAGTACATCATGTCAATACGGGAAAACATTAGCACATTGCGCAGGTCTATTCCTGATTCTGCCACTATTGTCGCGGCTACCAAAACGAGATCAGTAACCGAGATTCTGGAGGCTGTCCATGCCGGACTGACTATCATCGGGGAGAATTATGTGCAGGAGGCAGCGAGGAAACTTACGGACTTGAAGGGAATGATCCACATGCACTGCATCGGCCATCTGCAGACTAATAAGATTAAGGAAGCAGTGAGGATATTTGACATGATACAAACCGTTGATTCTGAAAAATGTGCTCTAGAAATAGATAAATGGTGTAAAGCAGCCGGAAAAACAATGCATATCTTGATAGAGGTCAACAGCGGAAAGGAGAAAAATAAGGATGGTGTAATGCCCGAAGAAGTTGTTCCTTTGATAAAAAAGGTTTCTTCGTTAAAAAATGTAAGAATAAAAGGCTTGATGACCATGGCCCCCTACTTTGATGATCCGCAGAAGTGCAGACCTTATTTTAAGTTGGTGCATACTCTTTTTGGTTCTATTAAAGGTCTTAAGATCCCGCATATAGAGATGGAAATCCTTTCCATGGGCATGTCGCACTCTTATAAGGTTGCGATTGAAGAAGGTGCTACTATGATCAGAATTGGAGAGAAAATATTTGGGGGGAACGACCTACTTCTTGATAATGCCGATCACTACAATCACCAGTGATGCAATAATCATCATTGCGGGGATTGGCAGCAAGTATTTGAATGCTTCATTGAATACGGCAAGGAATAGAATCAGAGGCATCAAAACTGACCCCCCGATTAGTAGCATTGAGGAACTTTTCTTGAGTTTACGCGTCAACACCAGTCTATCGACTTGGTAGCCAAATAGCATGTTAAGGAAAGACAACCCCACAAACGCTATATGGGAAAGCCGAAGCATCCTCCGCGGCAGGGAGGTATAATCCCCCACTGGAGATGGCAGAGGTCCGTTAAAAGACCAGAGTCCCATGATCGCACCCATAACCAAGCCAATCAATAGCCAGATCCATCCAAAAGAGATGTTCTTCTTACCAATGGTGTCCTTCATGTTATCAAGATATTTCCTTAATGTGCTTGACGAAGAATAATAAGAATACGAAATCTAGAATCACAAATATCATGAACACGATGTGAGCTACGCCGATGAAAAAATAATAGCTTGCAATCACTATATACGCTATTTTCTGGAGAATACCTACCTTAACTAAATCTCTATTTTTCTTCGGATTTAGATATACAAAATAAAAACCAATACCGATTATTAAAATGAGGGCTGCTGCCATCTGAAGGTACATGGGGTAAGTCGGTAAGGCAATATTGAAGAGAGTGAATATTGGCTGGTATAGCAGCATAAAAGCAATTCCCAAAACTATGTCATATATAGCCGCTGTTAGAAATAACTTTTTGGCATAGGCCATACTGATTACATAGAATTCCCAGTATTTAAATATTTCTAAAAGCTTTCGGAAATGTCCCGTCTGCAGCGTAGTCTTTGATTCTTTTTCTGAATGCCAAACTAATCGCGATTAGGCCGACAACACCGAATAACCTTCTCAAAGAGGGATGGAGAATAAAGTCGCCAATTTTTTTAAGTATTCGTTTCATTACCAATGTTCTCGAATGGAATTTCATGGTGATCCAGCTTACCCCATCATATACTTCTTGTATAGTCATGTTTTTTGGTTTAAATGTCATATGCCTAAAGTCAAACAAGTCATAGTTTTCAGTAATAAGCCTTTTTTGCTTCTTGAACATGGCGTACATCGGTGTTCCTGGCATCGGCGTCAAGTATATGGATAGGAACGAATCGATGTTTGATTTATCCAAAAACTCAAACGTTTCCTTAAATACCGAAGCATCATCCAAATCTGATCCGAAAATGAAGCCGCCCTCGATAGAGATGCCATACTTGTGGAGTAAGGAAATCGTCTTCCTGTATTTTTCGACCTTATTGTGCGGTTTATGGAAAGATTTGATGTTTTGTACAGAAATAGATTCGAAACCTAAGAATAATCCAAAGCATCCGCTTTCTGCGGCCAATTTTACAAGCTCCTCGTCTTCGCTGATGTCGACAGTTGCTTCACTAATCCAACAAATCTTGAGTGGGGCAAGAGCCTTAAATAATTTCTTTGCATATTCCTTATCTCCAATAATATTATCATCTACTATAAATATGAATTTTTTCGGAAAAGAGGTTACTTTTTTTATGTCTCTGACAACATGCTCTATCGGTCTGGTCCTATGGATGCTTTGATAAAAGGCAGTTGTTGAACAGAAACTGCACTTGTGGGGGCACCCTCTCGTTGCTTCCACAAAGTTAGTGTTAATATACCCCATATTCCTGAATATATCCCAGCGCGGGGTCGGCAGATTGTCTAGTGCACAATGGGGATTTTCGATGTACCTTTGCTTAAGGTTCTTGTTTCTAAAATCAGACACCAGTTGCGGCCACGTGGTATCTGCGTATCCTACGATAATCGCATCTGCATGTTGCAATGCTTCTTCCTGATTAAGTGTGGGATGAATACCACCGAGGACTACTGAGATACCTCTTTTTCTGAAAGTATCCGCAATTTTATAGGCCCTGTTGGCGACAGCTGTTGGAACGGTAATGGCAACCAAATCAACTCTTGCATTAAAATCAATCGGAGAAATCTGTTCATCAACAACCTCAATTTCAACTTCAGCAGGTGTCAATGATACAATACTCGCAAGCGCCAGAGAGGGGAATCGAAAAAATATCGTTCCTTTCGGTTTCTTTGGATGGTTTGCCCTGATAAACTCCTTCACCAATGATACGAGCAGTATTTTCATTTTAGGAAAATTGGGACTGGGATATTCGGAGAAAGAATGTAATCAATCTCATTGGGGGTGTTAGCAAACATCCCAGCCCCCCACAATCTCGTGGAATATGAAAAATCACCTTTACATAAAGGCGATTTTTAATACTAGAAAATCCTGAATGGATTTTCTTTGTGTTATAGCTCCTCCTTAACTGTTGCGGTGACTACGGTAGTTAGTGTAGTAACGACGCTTTGCTCCTTCCTGAACCTCAGTATGAAATCATTAAACTCCTCAATATCCTTGAATTTGAGTTTCAGTAATAGGTCATATTCCCCGGTAATGCCAAAAATCTCTTTCACATGCTGATTGTCTATTATCTTTCGGTCAAGCTGCGATGAAGGCTTTGTCTTGATGAGAAGGAATACTATGAAGTTTTCCCCTACTTCTTTGTTATTCAGCTTAAGTGTGTATTTTTCGATAATCCCCTTTTTCTTAAGCTGTGTAATGCGCTGATGGACTGTCGAAGGACGTATACCTGCTTTCTTTGCGACGTCCCTCACTGATAGGCGGGCGTTGTCTTTCAGCAAAGAGATAATGGTGAGATCCTTATTGTCTAACTGCATACTTTATTGTTTGTGTCCAACTAATATTTAAAGATATCGTTATTTGTCCAATTATTTGTAATATTATTGGACAAATTGAAGATTTGAAGAGGAAAAGTATATTAAAAGAAGATGCATAACAGATTAGGGATTAGATATTGGTAATTCCCCGTAACTAAGGTGAAACAAATGGACAAATCTGAAAATTATGAAGTGAAGGACTTACGGTTAGCAGAACAAGGCAAAATGAATATTGAATTTGCAGAGTCTCATATGGGTGCTTTAATGCACATTAAAAAAAGATTTGTAAAAGAAAAGCCATTGAAAGGTGTAAAAGTAGGTTTAGCTTTACATGTAACAAAAGAAACAGCTGTTTTAGTAAGAACGTTAATAGCAGGCGGAGCAGAAGTTGCTATAACTGGCTGTAATCCGTTAAGCACACAAGATGATGTTGCAGCTGCACTCGCAAAAGAAGATGTTAATGTCTGGGCTTATAAAGGAGAATCAACAGATGATTATTATAGATACCTAAAATATGTTATAGACTTTAAGCCAAACATCACCATAGATGATGGATGTGATCTGGTTTCTGAAATACACCGAAATTATCCAACATTAATAAAAGATATTATTGCTGGTTGTGAAGAGACAACTACGGGAATTATAAGATTGAAGGCGATGGAAAAAGACAAAGCTTTGAAATATCCTATGATTGCTGTAAACGACAATAAAACAAAACATTTGTTAGATAATTATTTAGGTACTGGTGAGTCTACGTGGGATGGAATTAAAAGAGGAACAAATGTTCTAGTTTCTGGTAAAACAGTAGTTGTAGCCGGATATGGGAGTTGTGGCAAGGGTGTTGCCTTACGAGCAAAAGGAATGGGCGCTAAAGTTATTGTTACAGAAGTAAATCATTTTAGGGCCTTACAAGCTGCTTATGATGGCTATTATGTTATGCCTATGAATGAAGCCGCTCCTTTAGGAGATATTTTTATAACGGTTACCGGTAGCATAAAAGTTATAAAAATAAGACATATAGAGAAAATGAAATCAGGGGTAATTATCTGTAATTCTGGGCATTTTGATGTTGAGATTGATTATAAGGAATTGAAAAAAACAGCTAAAAGCGTAAAAGAAATTAGACCGTTAGTTGAAGAATTTACTTTGCACAATGGCAACAAAATAATTTGCCTCGGACAAGCCAGGTTAGTCAATTTGTCCCTAGCCGAGGGGCATCCCTCAGAAGTTATGGACACTTCATTCTGCGGTCAAGCTTTGTCAATAGAATATTGTATAAAGAACAAGGCCAAAATGCCTATTAAAGTAATCCAACTTCCAGAAGAATTAGATGATTATATAGCGCAACTTAAACTTGAAGTTTACGGCATACAGATAGACGCATTAGATAATGAACAGATTAAATACCTTAACAGCTGGAGTGAGGGAACTTAATGCCTCATTTTCCTCTTGAGGTATATCCCTAACAAAAGCAGGAACACTATGACCAGAGCAAAGATGGGAAAGAAAGAGGACACGCCATCAATACCTATAACTGCGCCAGTTATCTTGGTAAAGAAAGAGCGGTTGTCTGGGATAAACACATCGGTTCCGAGAGTAACATTTGTCCCGTTTTCTGTTGATGAGATGGTGTAGTTGTCTGCTGCAACTCGTTTGGAGAGATCGATATTTGCTTCTTCCTTAGGGTCAAGTTTAATGTGTTGATTCAGAACCAGAATGCCATCTTCACTATATAAGTTAAGATTGACTGTGTCATCATAAGGGATGTTTCCTATATTAGTTATGCGCACAATCCCTCCTTCCAGACTGACATTAAGTTTCTTAAGCTCTGCTACCTGCACTTTTACCTGTTCTTTTATCTCTCCAGCTTCGATTTCAACAAGATATTCCCCTGGATTAGCTGATGGGGGGAGTTTGTACTCAAAACTATCTGCTGATTCGATCTTCCCTGTATGAATAATGTTGGTCTTATGTGTTATGGTAATAGCTATGGTTTGTTCCATGAGGGTAGCAGCTTGATCCAGCGCCTCTGCTTTGATGCTTAGGGTTTCACCAGGGTTAAAAGCCTCTTTATTAACTAAAAGTTGAAGAGCTGTTAATTTTGGTTTTATGGTGAGAGAAACAGTTGCATCACCTTGATTATTGTAATCATCAGTTACATGAACATTCAGAACCTGTTCGCCAGATTTGATTGTGGAAGGAATAACCAGTGCTCTGCTGAATTCTGACCCCGCAGCAAAGGTTTCTTGGGATCCTGCAAAGGATAACAATATGGTGAACTCACCAGTGGGTCTTATCTGCCCTGTAAGAGTGACTGTGGTACCTGGTGTTGGCTCTGATGAATCTAGACCGATAGATACATCCAATGAATTAGTAACTTGAAAAAAAGGTGAAGTATATGATCCAACTAACTCTTTTTCTAAAGTTTCCACCCTGACGCTAAGGCTGCATTCCCCCACCATGCTATCTGTAGGCATTAAGGCTGGCGGGTCAAGCGTTGAATCCTTAGAAAGATCAATCAATGTCACAAAATATTCTATCTCATAAGAATCGCAAACTAACCTCAACCGGAATAGAGCGCTTTGATTTGAATCAAGAGATACTAAAAATGATGAATCTATAGGCATACCCAAGATATAGGTTTCCTGCAGTTCATTGGACAACTCAATTTCAGCGATGGCTGAAGCCATGAGTACACAGAAAACGATGCAGAATACTAGTCTCATGGGATGTATCCTATATTCGAAGTATTTAAGTTTTATGAGGTTGTTGTATATAGATAAAATTTATATAACTAGCATGCTCATACAGACAAATGGTCCGGAAATCGGTAGTAGCAGGGCAGTTCTACTCTGCAGATCCAGATGAGCTTTCTGCCCAGATCAGGCAGTCCTTTTTATCTCCTTGGGGGCCAGGGAAGCTGCCTTCTGAAAGATTAAAGAAGACATTTGGCATAATAGCTCCGCATGCAGGTTATATGTATTCTGGGCCTTGCGCTGCGTGGTCCTATAAAGAGATTGGAGAATCAGTTATTCCTGATGTATATATCTTACTGGGATTAAGCCATAACGGATATGGGAGCGGTATCAGTGTACAAGATTGGCAGACTCCTTTGGGAATTGTCAAAACAGACACACAGCTTGCTTCTGAAATTGTTAGTAGGGGGATTATAGAAAGTGAAGATTCCCAGCTCTATGAACATAGTATAGAGGTCCAGCTACCATTTCTTCAGTTTGTGAATAAAGGGATGAAGTTTAAGATGGTTGCAGTAACTGCATCTCCAGATATGTCTTATAATGATATCGCGCGCGCACTTATAGACAGTGTCAATGCTTTGGCACGGAAGGTGGTTTTCATTGCATCCAGTGATTTTACCCATTTTGGAATGAATTATGGTTATTTTCCATTTAGGAAAAAAGTAAAAGAGAATATGTATGCGTTGGATAAGGGAGCCATCGAACCAATATTAAGCCTGCAGGCATCCCAATTCTTAGGATACACTGAGAAAACAGGGGCCACTATCTGTGGAAGGCACCCCATTGCGTGTCTTCTGGAGTCTGCCAGACTTGTGGGCAAGAAGAAGGCTCGATTGCTCAAATATTACGCCTCAGGAGATGTGATAGGCGACTATTCGTCTGCTGTCGGCTACGCTTCTATTGTGCTTTAATCCACTCTATCGTATTCTGCAGGCCTTGCTTAAATTCGATGATAGGTCTAAACCCTACTGAAAGAAGTTTTTGGGGGTCTCCTCTTGAAGTGTGTATGTCTCCTGCACGTGGAGAAGCATTAACTGGTTTTATATCTTTGTTTAGAATCTTATTAATATGGTCCACCAGCTGATTCAGGTTATGGGATAGTCCAGTACAGACATTGTATACCTCACCCGCAACGCCTTCGGCAGAAAGCATCAAGACGTTTGCGGCAGCGACATTTTTTACGTGGATGAAATCCCTGGATTGATTGCCTTCCCCATATATGGTTGGCTGCTGGTTCTGGAGCATTTTTTTAATGAAGAGAGGGATGACTGAAGCGTATGCACCGCTATCTTGCTGGCGTGGTCCGAATACATTGAAATAACGAAGGGAAACAGTTTCCATACCATGTCTCTGAAAAAAATATTTGGTGTGCTGCTCAGCCTTGAGTTTTGATTCAGCGTACGGTGACTTAGGATACGTGGCAGTGGTCTCTTTTTGGGGAATCTCTATTGGATCGCCATAGACTGCGCAGGATGAAGCACATATAACCCGTTTCACCGATGATGACCGAGCTGCCT
>DATDXC010000017.1:0-4752 GCA_035289425.1 Candidatus Nanoarchaeia archaeon | reverse complement strand
GATATTGAAAAGTTCATGAAGCAAGGCACTTAGCCTTGCCCAAAGATTGTAAGCTGCAATCTTTGTTGCTATCTCGGCTCTTCTTCCTTTGATTGTGTAAGCGTTCAATGAATCCCCATATCTGTTTTTGAACGCATAATTTACGTTTTCATTCCTGTTGCGCTTGTTATATGTCTTTTGTGGGAAATTTCTCATTAATCTCCGACGAATTCTGCCTCTTCTTGCCCCTTTCCTTACTGGCGCAATGCTTCGTATGCCTTGCCCTTCAAGCCACTCATGAAATTCTTCACAATCTCCTTTCTTGTCATAGACCAAGGTTGAAGGTTTCTTCTTAACCCTTTTCCATAACGATTTTAGCATTGCAAGCTCATCTTTGTGCAACAACCTCATTTCCCAACCAAGAATATATCTTTTCCAAACAAGAAACTCTAAACGGGCAAATCCTCGTCGAGAATAAGCACCAAGAATTCGTTTGATATAGTAAGCACTTCTCCTTTTTGTTTGTAGCCCAGTCATATCTGCTCCTGCCACAAATCTTTTCGGTAGCAATGGGATTATGAGGAGCAGGGCTATTGCTTCCAGAAATGGTCTAAGACGTTTTTCTTCTTTACAAAGTGTGCCTTCATCAGGTATATCGTTTAAGCCAAGATAGTCAGGTAACTTAGTGTTTGGCAACCACTCTACAAACTCAGTGTAAGAATCACAATATCGACGGTAGAAAACCAACATAATACCATGTTGCCATACTTCGTAAGTATGGGGGCTGTTCTTATGCCAATATTGGGGCAAGCCCTGTTTGCGGAAATTATTCCGCAACAATTTTATACCGCTCTTCCAATCTACGCTCATTGTGGGTGCTCCCCACCCCTCATCTTTTATGGACATAAAAGATAAGTGGGGAAACCCACTAATATAACTTTTCAATATCGCCTTGTTTTAGTAAGATTTATAAGTCATTTTGCGATTCTGAGAAACTATGGTGGCCGTAGTGTAGCCTGGCTAGCATAGGAGACTGTGGATCTCCTGGGTCGAGTTCAAATCTCGGCGGCCACCCTTCTTTAATATATGGGCTCCTTGTGGGAAATTTTGTATAGAAAATAAGGACTGATAAATGCAATCACATAGATGAATGATATGCTGATTGGGTTATGAGAATTGCCGAGTTGCAATACTGAAGAGACATGATTTGAAAATGAGGTTATGTAATAGATGTTGATGATGGCCAATGCCGGGATGAACAATCCTGCAATTATGACATGCTTCTTCTGTATTGTTTCTATATCACGGATAAGCAGATCGAACAGGAAACCGAACACTGCTGCAAGAACTGCAATGATGGTGTAAAGGAAAACGCTCCGAAACTGCAGCAGGAATGGCACGAGCGCAATGGAGATAATGAGGTTTCCAAAGATCGCTACAAAGAGGACAAACCAGTAGATGATTGCATCGAGGATCTTTATTTTTGCCGGCTTTTCAGTGCTTTGAAGTATTTGTGTTGCCCTTTGAATCTCTTTCTTGGTCCAGCCTTTGGTCCGGAGGCTGTAATAGAGATCATTCATCCTTCTTTCCCCCTATGAGTGCGTGGGTGAATTTGAAGAACTCTTTTGCTTTTTTGAAGTATTCTTCCAGCAGGTCTATGTCGATATTCATTACTTGCCCATCTTCTAGCTTTGAGATCATGGTAACGTGCCTTCTATATTCCTCCCGCTTATCATAGGGGGATCTGATCAGGCGCCTCATAAGCTGATAGAAAGCCACATATTCCTGCAATTGGACGTCTTCCTTAAGCGTCTGCTGCACCAAAGTTACCTTCAAGCCTGGATTGGTTGGAACGCTTGCAATACGCTTCTTCTCCTTACAGTACTGAAGGATGGTCTCGATGAGACACTCATAAGAGCTTATAATCCTCTCTATAACGCTTCTAATCACATCTACGGTCCTCGTGTACTTCAAGCTTACCGTAACCAAGTGATCAACACGTTTGATTTCTTCAGCTGCGTCCTCTAAATAGGGATTCATTCTTTGACACTATCTGTTGTGTTCGTTGTATAAATAGTTTTGTCTTTTGTATGTATTCTTTGAGCCCTGGAAGCGAAATGGTCCTCATCTGGTAATCTTCAGAGCAGATCACAAACCTGTCTTTTTTGGAGAATTCCACCGGGCTTTTCCTATGCGCAATGATGATATCTTTCAGCTCTCCAATAAGGGCAATATGTTCTGGATCAAAATTGTCTGCACACTTAAGCCTGAACATGTTGTACTTTGACTCAAAGGTGTCCTGAAATGGTGGTATGCGCTTGAAAAGCCGCTCATAATGGAGTACTGAACCCATGGCATTAGTGGCTGCCAGAAACAGGTTTTCTATGACTAAGATAAGCAGTTTTGGGTCCTGGACAAATGGATAGGTCATGGTAAGCATGTGGTCTGCAGTCTGCAACTTTTTTATAGAAATATCCCGCAGCTCCTGAAACTTTTCCATTATATGCTAGAAGGGGAAAGAAATTAATAAATCTTTTGAATCAGAAGGAGGAATCATCCTTGAAAGAGAGAACTGCGGCAGCTAAATCGCCTTCATGCTCCTTGATAGCTTTTTCAGCCTCTTCCTTGGAAACATGGGCCTGTTCCATGACAGTCAGGATGTCCTCTTCGGTAATTTCAGCTTCTGTGGAAAGCTCCCTTTCCTCAATCTTGCCGATGACCTGGATGGTCTCCTGACCCATAACATTAATCTTAGCGACCTGGGGATTGTGGATTACTAATTCTTTATCAGGTGTCTTTATGATAACTTCAGTGGCATCTATATCCTGCTGGGTCATGCCCATCCTCTTCATTGCCTGCTTCATCATCCGAGGATTCATGCCGGGGATCATTTTACAAGCCAAGCATAGATGCGCCAAAAACATACAAGAAAATCATTATGATTATGACAACGACGCACAGAGTAACAATATGCCCTGGCTTGAATTCTATCTTCGATTTGTATTCGTCAAAATACCTGACTAAGCCCCCCATTCCGGAAGGCATCTGAACTCTATCGTTATGTGCCATGTGTATCACCTATGAATATTATGTAGGGTTAGATAAGCCACCTTTTGTCAGAGCCAAAGCATCAACCTGTGATGCCGATGCTCTGTCTTAGCATTCAACTATGCCTCTTTCGAGTTGCACAAGCCAGGGCTGTTCGTTTCATCCATTCCGCATGGAACGTCAAGGTGTTAACTCACAATCTGTCGCCAGACGCTTCAACCTTTTCATCCTCCCAGGCGGGGGTCTCGTTTCTGTAACGTTGCCGCAGCTTACACCACCTTGCTTCCGCAAGTGGCTACTCCACCTCATTTGGGTGTTTAAACCCTAAACAAAGGTTTCAGTGGGTGGACTTTCCTCAGTTTACTGTGCTCAGCACAGAAACCGTTAGCTAAGTACTAACCCTACAGGATATAGTGTTGAATGAGGGTTTTTAAAGGTTTCGACATGGAGGTGGATGAGACAAGAATATAATTCAGCAACAATAAGTGGTTCTGATTTACAAATCACTTAGACATAACATTTTTAAGTCTAAATTTACCTCCTTTGCAGTATGCTCACCCCAGAAGCGAAATTGGAATTAGAGAGCCAAGCATACCGGATTGTAGGCAGCCATAGCGCCGTCAAGACATGCTACTGGACCAAGAAGATGGTGAAGGGGGGAGGCGGCTGTTATAAATTAACATTCTACGGCATCATGAGCAACCAATGCATGCAGATGACCACTTCAATGAGCTGCGCAAACAGATGCACATTCTGCTGGCGAGGATATAAAGCTCCTGTCTCCAAGGAATGGAAATGGGGTGTTGATGATCCCAAAGATATCCTGGAAGGAAGTGAAGCTGCACATCATAAATTGCTGGTCGGATTTGGCGGCAATGAGAAAGCCAGCAAGGTAAGCTTTGAAAAATCAAAAACAATCAAGCATGTCGCTTTATCTCTTACGGGAGAGCCAATCACCTATCCCCGGATAAATGAACTTATTGATTTATTTCATGAAAGGGGAATTTCAACATTTCTGGTAACAAATGCCCAGTATCCTAAAGCTATCAAAAACCTGAAGCCCATTACGCAGCTGTACTTAAGTGTAGATGCCCCTAACAAGAAGTTGTTGAAAGATATTGATGTTCCATTATTCATGGATTATTGGGAACGAATGAATCAGAGTTTGGAGTATCTTGCTCAGAAGAAGCAAAGAAAGACTATACGGCTTACTGCAATCAAGGGCATGAACATGGTAGAGCCGGAGAATTATGCCCAGCTTATCGAGAAGGGAAATCCTGATTTTGTGGAAGTCAAAGGATATGTATTTGTGGGAGCTTCACGGCAAAGGCTGACAAAAACAAACATGCCCTATCATAAGGATGTAGTTGCCTGGTGCAAAGAATTGGCACCTTTCTTACCGGATTATGATATGGTAGCTGAGCACATATCTTCGAGAGTTGTGCTGTTTGCCAGGAAAAGCCTCAAGAAGGATGGTGTGTGGAAAACCTGGATTGATTTTCCAAAATTCATGGAATTGGCACTTTCAGGAAAAGAGTTCTCAACAGATGATTACCTGGTCCCAACACCTAAGATCCACCTTGGATTGAAACTCTAACCTGATTTACATCAGGAGATTCTTGTGGAAAATACTGCTTTGTTCTCGCTCATTATGATTTTGGTCACTCTCGTGACCCGCTTACGCTTAAAATCATATGGCTCAAACAAAGGCTACCGTATTTTCCT
>DATDXC010000016.1:0-7791 GCA_035289425.1 Candidatus Nanoarchaeia archaeon | reverse complement strand
ACTGTATACCTCACATGAATAGGGAACCCCACTAAAATTTATGACATTGGGCCCATTGGAATTGCATAACTGCTTCCAAGGAGGATAAAATTTGTTTTGGTAGGCAAGCAAGCCGCCGTAGTCAATCAAAACTGATGAGGGGTTAGAGATATTATGTGATGGATTAAATGTCTGGACTGGGTTGGTAACTAAAGGCCCACTATAAGGGTAAGCCGGAGCAGCCAGATGAAATCTATCCATCCCCTCAACCGGAGCAACAATCCCATAGCTCACATTATATGTTGTTAGATTATATGTTGTAAGGTTATAAGTAAAGGGGACTATTTCATTAGTAGTTATATAAGTCCAGACTGGTGAATTTGCATACGTATGGATCTGACGTCCATTCAGGGTCTTGTTGAATATAGCAATCTCGTCTATTGTTCCATCAAAATGATCAGAACCATTTTTTCCTATCAACAGCTTATCTGAGTTTGAAAGATCTAATGAAGGTATTCGCTTTGATATTTGAACTGAACCATCAACATACAAAGTCAGATTCCCCGTCCTATTGATTGTGCAGGCAACAGAATGCCATAATCCATCAGTGACTGAAGATGAGGATTCAACACTTATTGACCTTATTCTGTCACCTATTTTGCATACAACCTTGCCGTCATTGATATACAGCTGGTAAGCATCTCCTTTAGAAAGTATAGGCTGGTCTGCAATGTTATTAGTCTTGAACCATGCCAAAATGGAGAAATTTTTATCAGTGCCAAAGTCAAAGAGATTATTATCATCTATCCCAACATAACCGTTTCCATGTAATTGGTAAGCCCCATTAAACCTTCCATGCGCAGTCCAGTTAGTGTTCAAAAAAGCCCCATTATTTCCATGAACATAATCCTGGGCAACGCTGTCATTTTGATTGAATGGTATGTAGAAAGTAAGCTGAGGATCGACAACCTTGCCAAGCTGCCAGTCATAGAGCCTTCCTCCCTGCAATCCGGCAAGGGCGATAGCTTTCTTGGTTGAAATCTCAAGGCAGTTTTGCACATTCTCTTTTAAATTGCTTGCCGTAAGAAACTCTTCATAGAGTTTATCGGGGCTTTTGTCCGTGCCATAATGATTTACCACATAAAATAAAAAACCAAAGATGATTGCGATTACAATTCCTAATATAATAAATAGGGTAATCTGCGATTTCTTCATTCTATTCCTCTTTTTTATCAAATATAGAAACAAAGGTAAATAAATCTTTTGATTATGACCCACTCCCCAGCCTAAAGGCACGGGGTATCTAGGGCATGGTGCTGTGCCTGGTTCTTGATATATGCTTCAACAGTCGCATATTCATTATAGCCGACAGTAGTAGCGCATCCTCCAGCGCTCCAGAGATGCCCTTGCGGCAGTCTCAGCCTGCTTTTGGGATGATTCTTGAAGAAATGGTATGCAGAGCCCCCTTTGATGAACTGCATGCCTTTTGATTCAGTAATGTTGTGGGGCAAGGTTACCAGCATGTGCACATGTTCAGGCATGACAAAAAGAGTATGTATTTTTATATGATGCCTGCTACATACCTTACGAAGAGAGGCTTCAGCAATGTTATGCTGCTTGAACTTGCCAAACATCTGGTAACGATATTTGGTTGCAAATTCAATGTACCAGAAGTTTACGCCGATTTTGTGGCTGTACTGGTTTAGGTTTGTCATTTTCTTCCTCCACGGAAGAAAGCTAACGCTATTTTGATGTCAAAAAATAGATGCGCTGTTTCGTCCGCAGATTATTCTGCGGCGAAGCCGCAATAAATTTCTTTCTAGAAACGACCTAAAGGTCGGGGAATTAAACCCTAGTGCTCGCTACGCTCGCATTAATAAAAGGAAACTCGATTCCGATCAAGATGATTGTACCTGGATACGTTTGTCATAATGAAAAGAAAATTTGATGACGTATTAGTTGAGGCAAAGAAGGGCAAACCAATTAAAGGTAACAAATACCCTGATTGTGGAGCAGAACTTGACGGGGAGGAGTACACCCCCCTTGTTAAAAAAGGGAAAGCACCTTATGCAGTTTATTCTTGCCCTAATTGTGATTTCTTCCAAGAATACTAGATTTCACCGCCCACTTCGGTACTTGCCTAAGTACCGTTTTTATAGAAAAATTTATATTGTTCTGAGTGTAGGAAGAGTTATATGAAGATTTCAATCGATACTAAAGAAGATACCCATGAAGACATCAGAAAGGTGATCAGGATGCTCCAGCATCTGGTGGGAGAGGGTGTTGTGACCAACGCTCCTCGAAACATATTTGAGGATCCTGATTCTTTCGGCGCTTCCAGCGATTCTAGTGCAGCAAACCCGTCTGAATCAGGCGTGTTCGGGAACATGTTTGAATCCGGGGCAACGGTTCCTGAGATCAGACCAAAAGAGAAAATACCTGAGATTATCCCTTATTAATCCGTGATAGTCTTTGAGGCTTCCTGCAGCTTTTCTTCAGATTCTGCGTCGTATACCCGCACATACAGCTTCTCTTCAGCTGCATTGTCCATGCTTAGATAGGAAGAGATGAACTTAGTTATCTTATAATCCCTGCCTTCGCCAGCAAGCAAGGTGGGGAAAGTGGCATCGGCTCTGACAATGTCCTTTATCTCATCGGGATCACTGCTGTCATACCAAAAAATCTTGAATCGAGGCCTAAAATCCTCATCTTGGTTGTCCATAGAAAAAAGGACTTCCTTGACTTTCTTTGGGACTCCCGCTTCATCTGCTTCGGTAACAATCTCAGTTATAACCAGGGTAATTTTACCTGAAAGTGATTTGTCTACGGGGGTATCGGTATCTTCTGGCGGCTCTGCTGCTGCCCCTGGTTCTTCGGTTTCCACCGTATCCGCAACTATTGCATCTCCTGCCGTAATCTCTGGAGCGCTGCTCACGTTTGTTCCTGATTTAATGAGGCCTGCCAACGGATTGATGAATAAAAGCACTAGAAGAGCTACAATGACTACCCAATAAGCCAGGCGCTCAATCATGAGCGGCTTGAACTTGAAGCGTATAACTATCTCTTTTTCATCCGTCTTTTCGGGTTTCTTCTCTCCTTTCTTATATTTCTCAAAATCCTTGAAGAGTTCATCGGACATGGTCATATCCAAGTATAATTTTATATTTAAATCTATCGAAAAGGTTTATATAGGATGGACTATTTTGCATCTTCATGAAATATGAGTTTTTGGACCATACTGCTGACGCTAAGATCCGGGCATATGGAAAAACAATGGAGGAAGCCTTCTGCAACATAGCGTATGCGCTCACTGAGATAATCATGGGGAAGCAGAAAATTAAAGCGGCTCAGGAAAAAAAGATTACGGTAGAAGGAAATGACCTAAACTCATTGCTGTATGAGTTTATTGATAACCTATTGTACTTATTGGACGCGGACCAGTTTGTTATTGGAAAAATTGATCAGTTACAGATACAGGGGACAAAGCTTTCTGCGATTGTGCATGGAGATACGGCAACTAAGTATAAATCAGAATCCCATGTAAAGGCAGCGACCTACGCTGAGATGAGGATTGATGAGAAACCGGGTAAGGTTATGATCCAAACAGTGGTTGACCTATAGATTTATATATGATTGTTGAGTTGAAAATTCCATGATTAATGAAACTGGCGAGAATATTGAACTGAAGAAGATTTCTGAAAATATATTTGAGATTCCAAAACAGGGGAATATGCATGTCCCGGTTACGATATTTGCCAATGAGAAATTGTTGAGCATCATGAGGAAAGACCCCACTTTGGCGCAAGCGAGAAATGTTGCCTGCCTGCCTGGCATCAGAAAAGCCTTTGTCATGCCTGACGGCCATTGCGGGTATGGATTCCCCATTGGAGGAGTTGCAGCCATCGATGTTGATACCGGATGTATTTGCCCAGGCGGAATTGGGTATGACTTGAATTGCGGCGTGAGGTTATTGAGAACTTCCTTGTCCAAGGATGATGTCAAAGAGAAATTGCCGACACTTATGGATGCTCTTTTTAAGAATGTGCCCGCAGGATTAGGGGAAGGAAATGTAAAAGTCAGTATTGACGAATTGAACATTGTTCTCAAAGAAGGTGCACGCTGGGCAGTTGAACACGGGTATGGGGAAGAGGATGATCTTACTTTCTGCGAAGAGAATGGCACCATGAAGACTGCAGATGCTGGGGTTATCTCTGACAAAGCCAAGAAACGGGGGAAAAACCAGCTCGGAAGTTTAGGTTCAGGGAATCATTTTTTGGAAGTGCAGTATGTTGATGAAGTCTTCAATCAAGAAGCGGCTTCAGTATTTGGATTGAAAAAGGGGCAAATTGTCATCATGGTACATTGCGGCAGCAGAGGCCTGGGGCATCAAACCTGTTCAGATTTCTTACGGGAGATGGAGGACACATTCAAGGCAGAGATTGAAAAGCTTCCTGACAGGGAGCTTGTGTATGCGCCTACCTCTTCAGAAGTGTGCCAACGATATTTCAAAGCGATGAGCGCTGCAGCCAATTTTGCGTGGTGCAACAGGCACATCATAGGAGATCTGGTCAGAAGGTCAGTAAAACAGGTATTCGGTGATTCAGTTGAGGTCAAGACAGTCTATGATGTTGCCCATAACATTGCCAAGGTTGAGGAGTATGTGTTTTCTGATGGCAAGCATAAGGTCTATGTGCACCGAAAAGGAGCGACGAGAGCTTTTGGCCCTGGCAGAAAAGAGATTCCGGAGAAATACCGGAAGGTTGGCCAGCCAATCATAATACC
The DNA here is from genome assembly GCA_035289425.1 of Candidatus Nanoarchaeia archaeon. Classification (GTDB taxonomy): domain Archaea; phylum Nanobdellota; class Nanobdellia; order Woesearchaeales; family DATDXC01; genus DATDXC01. The sequence continues at coordinate 3,030 of DATDXC010000016.1, read as the reverse complement.
AGGTTCCATGGGGACCGGCTCATATGTTTTGGTTGGCACTGAAGAAGCTCTTAACCTTAGCTGCGGATCAACTGCACACGGTGCAGGAAGGATGATGTCCCGGTTCAGGGCTAAGAAAGAATACCGGGGCAATCAGATTCAACGGGAATTAGGAGAGAGAGGTATTATTGTCAAAGGTCACTCAATACAAGGAATTGCAGAAGAAGCACCAGGAGCTTACAAAGACATTGATGAGGTTGCAAAAGTTTCTGATCAGGTTGGGATTGCCAATGCAGTTGTTAGGTTAAGGCCGATTGGCGTTGTAAAAGGCTAATTGTGCACTATTTTTAAAGTAGGCTGCATTTCCCTCTAAAATATGCCGCCAGAAATAAGTGCAGTTGTTCTTGCGAAGAATGATGAAGATACTATAGATGCCTGTTTAGCATCATTAAACTGGGCAAACGAGATAATTGTAGTAGTTGATGCGGCGAGCACCGATAAAACACGTGATCTGGCTGGAAAGCATACTTCTTTTGTGTATACCCATCAGTTCTCTGATTTCTCTGAGCAAAGGAACTTTGGTTTACATAATGCAACTAAAGAATGGGTCTGGTGCAATGATAGTGATGAACGGACTACACCCCAGCTACAGGATGAAATTCGCAAAGCTGTAGAACAAGATACGCAAGTAGGATACTGGGTACCCTATCTTAACTATGTTCTCGGAAAAACAGTAAGACATGGACGATGGCATCCTGACCTTCACCTCAGGTTGTTTAGGAAAGAGGGAGTTTATTTTGCTAACAGAATCCATGAGGTACCCATAACGAGAGGAAGCTTAGGGTATCTGCAGAATGCAGTCATGCATTATACCTTTCCGAGTTTATCTGAGCGATGTGAAAAAATGAGGCTGTCCTCAGAGTTGCTCGCACAAGAACTTATTGAGAGACAGGCATCCCTTTCTGTTCTGAAAGCCCCGCAACACACTAATTCATGGTATTCTGTCTACAGGCAGGATGGATGGCGAGGCATCCTTGTTGAAGTATTTGATATTGTTGAAATGTGCATGACGTATCAAAAAGCAAGGCAATTGCAGAAACAAGCTTAGTTCTATTAAATAAAATCCTTGATCTTGTGCTTTATTTCTTCGTGCCAGAGCCATCCAAGCAGAATGAGCGCATCCAATGCTTGCGGCACTGAATCAAGAGCCAGGTTATTGAGCAAATGTAATTTCCAAGTATAAGTGGTAAAGGGAAATAACCACATGACTCCCTGATGGTTGCCTCCTCCTAAGAAATAGTCGAGGAATGTGTGGAACAGTATGCCGAAGGTGATGACGTAGAAGTATACAGCAACCTTATGCTTTTTCTGTTTCCATAAGATCAAGCCGGGAATTAGGAAAAATAACGCAAAAAAAGGCGTGTGGGTTATACCGCCATGCTGAAGCAAGTCAGTGATGACAAATCCCATGGATTGGCCTATCATCCGTAGTACAATATCGATATCCGGAAGTAATCCGCCAATACCTGCAATGAGTAAGGTATGTAAAGTTAGGTATTTATGATGCCTTTTTTTCAGAAAATAGTCCCTGAAGAGGTCAACCAGAATTACAGTCAGTATGACATGGGTTACGGCTAATGGCATTTTAGATATCTATTATCTTCCCTTTTTTTCCCACATTGATGACTTTTGTATCGCCAATCATCTCTTCGATACCTTCAGCTTCATGGACATGGCTGCACAAGAGTATTTGCGGCTTCAACTGCTCAATGGCTCTTCTAACACCGGTGGAGCCAGGCAGGAACTTGGTGAACTTCTCCATCTTTGAGCCAGAAGGGTGTACATGGGTCACCATTATCCGCTTCTTGAGGTATTGTATCTTATCATGGCCTTTTTTCAACAGATCGTAGATCTCTTTCTCTTCCATCTGGAACAAGCCTATGTTTGCGCCGCCTGCCCCAAAAATGCCCACATCCTTGTACTTGACTGAATAGCCATGGATGTTCTTCATGCCATACAATTCAGCAAGAAAATCTGCGGTTGCAACTGTCTCATGATTGCCTGGGATGAGCAGAACTTTCTCGTTTCTTTTCTTGAAGGGACCTATTATATTTTCGGTGGACTGCTCAGCCATGGTGAGATCCCCACATAAGACAACTAAGTCACAATGCTCTTTCTTGGCTTTTTCGGCGAGTTTTTCAGCTAAGGTGACGTCACCATGTATGTCGCCTGCTGCAAGAATCCTGAGCTTTTCTCCGGTCATAATGAGAATAGAGATTGTTTTGTTTATTTATCTTTCGATAATCAGCTCATCCTGAGTGAGATCTATGATCTTAGAGGGAGAACCATGCTTTTCTCCTTCATAAACCATAAAATCAAGATGGGAGCTTAACTGGGAATCCAGGTTTTCTTCTGATGTCATGAAGTTTTCTTTGGTTACGTTTGCAGAAGTGGTTATAACCGGAATATTAAGTTCTGCAACAAATGCAGTAAACCAGTGGTCGGGGATTCTGACGCCGACGGTTTCCATATCCATATTAACATTGGTAGCAATCGCTTCTTTGTTGCTTAATTTCAGAACAAGTGTATACGGTCCAGGTAATTTCCTCAGCCACTTTTCAGCAGCCTTGTCTATCTCACAATTCTGCCTGATCCAGTCCTTGGATGGCGCTATTATGGAGAATGGCCTTGAGTATCTCTTCTTGGCTTCCCGCACCTTGTAGACTGCATCATGGTTGGTTGCATCGCAACCGATTCCATAAATGGTGTCAGTCGGATGGATGAACAACACTCCCTCCCTTATTTTTTCAGAGAATAGGTCTTTCTGCACGAGGAGCTCATCCTTTGAGATGGTTTGCATAGATGAGCGAACTCATTTGAATTTAAAAAGGTTGCGTTATGATTTTTTTATGTGTTATCCGTTTATTATTTCCCTTCGATAGAAAAATTGCTTTTTTCATATATTAAACCTCCGCTTTCATCTTCCTGATGAAAGCCATATGTGGTGTTTCGAGCTCCTCGATCCTTAAGCTTAGATGGGGCCTTACCTCA
>DATDXC010000015.1:0-10436 GCA_035289425.1 Candidatus Nanoarchaeia archaeon | reverse complement strand
ATACGCTAACAGCCCGGTAAATGACAGCAATTTTGATACGGCTACAAATTATGAGGATGCCCAATTCTGGATCCCCTCAGCATCGGGAACTGTAGAATCTCATCAATTGGATGAAGTAAGTCTTGCTCCAAATGAAAGATTCTGGTTTGCGATTAAAGCGGTTGATGATTCAGCTTTAGAGAGCAATGTTTCCAATACAGATGATTCTTTGTCGCCATTTCATAATGTTGTAGTTGAAACAGCTGGTTGCATTAACAATAAAAATAAACTTAATTGCACAGATACCACAATTCAAAACACCAATTACTTATATGACATTATTAATGTAAGCGGGATTATAAACAATACGGGAAATGTAAATGAATCGGTGGAGGTAAAGCTTTTACGAAATGGGGTCGAATTAATTGATAGTAAATTCATCAATATTTCGGCAAATTCTTCGGTATTAGTAACCGACCTGGAATGGAATGCTTCTCAACCTGGAAGTTCAACATTGAGGCTTCGAACCGACATTGGTGGGGAGGAGTATAAGAATGTGGAAAATGTTGAGGTGTGGTCTATAAAAACAATTACCGATCTGGTCTGGCATAGCAGTAGTGATTACCCTGCCGAGACAGGAATAACATCTGATGAAATTTTCCGTGTACGACCAACGGCAGGCAATTCTCAAGCTTTCAATATTTATGATTTACCCATCACAATTGGGATAAATGGCACATTCGGCGTATTTCAGACGCTAATTAATTCTGACTGTGGCACCAACATGACCTGTTATATAGATGTGACGGCACTGGGGTCTAGGTCCCACATTTGGGAAATAAATCCGCTTCCAGCCGGAACTTATAACATAAGTGTTAAATCTGGCTTACACCCACTTGACCAACACATGATTGACAGAACCATCACCATCACAGACCCATAACTTCTTAATAATTTCTATTACAGCTTTGTTTACTTAATTTCTAAAGATCTAAAATTCTTTTTCTTCATTGTGGTTTTATTAATATAACATATATTAGTTATAACAATATAATATATTAAAAAGAAAGATTTATTAAGTAATTAATCAAATATACAAGAATTTAGATGTCCAAATTAAAAAAGAGAACAAATAAGGAATTACAAAGGAGTATTCTTAAATCTCTTCGCTTAAAACAACTGACTCTCAATGAGATTGCCAAGAAAGCAGGTATTTATTGGCCAAATACAAAACATCAGCTCATTCTTCTCAAAGGAAATGATATGGTAAAGGAAGTTTTCAGGCATGCAAGATTGAGGATTTTCGAGATTACGGAGCAGGGACTGAGGTACTTAAAGGACTTAGAAAGATGAAAAAGAACTTTATACTGATGATACTGATTTTAGTAGTTCTTACTGGCATAGCCGGAAGCCAATCTTCACCAATTTATTCAAAATTCCTTAACATTACAGCCTCCGAGAACAAAACAGTGCAGATAATCCTGGATAATACCGAAAGCATCACATCCCTATCTATTAATGGCAGTTATTATGAAGGCACTAAAGGATTAGCTTCAATCGAATACCTAAATGAAAGCTATGTGATAGTAGCTATTAATTCAAGTCCAAACATTGATTCATGCCGATCATACACTGAAACAGGAGCAAGCAATGGAAGTAAAAACATAGGTATTGAAATCGCATATGGAAATGACGAAAATTATGATGTTGATAATGATGGAATATCAAATTCGCAAGGAATTATAGACATCACCGCTAAAAACACTTCTTTTGATTGGAGTGTAAATTATGATTATGTATGCACTAGATGGAACATTAACAACAATTTTATCTGTTACGGAAGTGAGGAATGCTGCAACGTCGTTAGCCTGGACAGCCAGGGTATTTGGAATGACAGCCTGTATGTAAATTACGGGCTGTATGGATTACCGAGCCATAGCAAAATATTAGGTCAGGTAATCTATGCAAACTACAGCCTAAATATATCAAATCCCTATCAAGATGTACATTATAGTAACTTTGGTTGTGTTGATGTAAAATTTGAAAATGTTTCAATACCCTATGAATCAGTATGCACTGATACGTGCTCTGTCAATTTTGATACAAATGTGTATCCTCTAGATCTGAAAGTTGAAGAAGGGCAATTGCATGTAGATTATCTGGTATACAATTTACAAGAAGATGCCCCACGAAGTTTGTTATCACATGCTGATAGCTGTACTGCTAACATAACCTTACACTCATTAACAACAAGTCCAAAATGCGGCAATAATATAATAATAGGCTTGAATGACACTGCACCTGGCTGTGATGCCGGCACGTGTTGGGGAGGTTACACAAAAGCAAATCTCACGCTCCCTACAAATCTAACTGTAGTGCTTCCGGATACTCTAAATCAGACTCTAGATCCGTTTGTACCTAACGATGGGTCATGGACCATCCAATGCAACTCCACAGGAAACTACACAATAAATATAACATTAGATGACCAAAGTGGGAATACATGTGGTGCACACGTTACCATCAACATCACTTCCTGGTTCACCAACCCCAATCTACTGGTGAATTTCTCAAACATACCAAACAATCGAAAGATTGGGAATAGCATTCTGCTAAATGTGACTTTAAACAATACCGGAACAGATAATGCCACGGAAATACGTGGTGTCATAACCTATAACGCCACGGCGGTTAATATAACAAATTCTACCATAACTGGATTTAATGTGACGAACGGAACATCGTATAATCATCAAATACGCTTGACATTTTTGGCAGGGGGAGATACATCGCTTACCATAGCCCAGGTGAACTATTCAAGGAGCAATGGAGATGCTGTTACTCCTGTTTCTACAGTAACCAGTAATCAATTCCATATAAACTATAATCCAGTTTTAACTTTCCCCAATATAACATTATTGGTTAACACATCAGATACGCTCAAGCTTGATGCCAACTATTCTGACCAGGATACCTATGATACGAACGCAACAGTAAATTGGACCGTCTCAGCAAATAATTCAGTATCAGTAACCCTAAACAAAACAGGAAGGACGCTGAATTTCACAGCAAACGCCACCTGGACAGGCATGGAAAACATCACCATTCAGGCAAGGGATACCAGAAATGCAACGACAAATCAAACTATCCGAGTCTTTGTGTACAACTCCACCTCAGAACAATGCAACAACTTAGACGACAACGGCGACACAAGAATAGATGAGGGGTTGACAAGCACCACCTCGGCATGCAGTCAAGAGGGAATATGCGCGGGAGCAACGCACACATGCACTGCAGGAGCATGGAGCGATTGCTCTATTTTACCACAAACTGAGATCTGTGATGACAAGGATAACGACTGTGATGGACAAAAAGATGAAGGGTGCGGCGGAGGCAGAAGCAGCGGTGAAAATAATGATGGTTCTTCTACAACTCAGGCAGAACCGGAAACAAACCAAGAACCTCCAAAACCAGAAGAAACCAAAGTTCCGGAAGCACAAGAATCATCAGATGTTATCCCTCCCCCAATTATAAAACAGGAAAACATCGAGGAGAAGATTGTCGATAACTCGTATAGGTACTCCAGGGATATATTAGTCTATGATGGCGTTACTCAAGTTACCGAAAAGATACAAAGCATCGGAATTTTCGACTTAGAAGATGTCGAAATAACCATAGAAATTCCAAAATCGATAGAAGACAAAGCATCTGACATAATAGAGATAGACCCATTCACGATCTTAGATGATGATCCAAAGATAAGTTTCGATCTGGGGAAGATAGCTTCATTAAAAGGAAAAGAAATCCAATACGCCTTAAAAAAAGAGCTGACACCAGAAGAGACAAACCAGATAATAGCGGCAATAGTAGCAAAGCAGCCTGACAAGGAGCAGCAAGAAAGGGAGCTGAGAAGACTTATCTCAGAAACCAGCCAATTTGTCAACTTAACCCAGGATATAACTGCCAAAGGCAACGAAACAGAGTTCAGGATCCATATCAAAAAGAACCAGGGTGTAACGATCGGAGACGTCTATATCTACACCGAAATACCAAAATGCCTGATAGACATAATCAAGGAAGAGCTGATTGATTCCGATTATGATTTCAACATAGTTGCTGAAGATCCCCTCATCGTTTGGCATTTTGACTCAATATTGGATGTCGATGAGATTACCTACAGCATTAAGGCAGTAGCAAGTGAAGACTGCACTGACCAGGCAAAGTCTATTGCAGTAGCTAAGAAGATAGTGCAGCTGAACTTTTCTCCCCAGAAAAGTAAAATTCTTCTGGCTTTGCTGCCCATCCCATTCGTCATCCTCATCATGGCCTTATTCGGCCTCTTCTCAAAAGAAATTGTGCACTATGATCCCAAAGTGAGAAAACTCATTGCCTATGCCAAGCACCACTACAAACACGGCTTCAAAGAACACCATATAAGAGAAAAATTAGAACAGGAAGGCTACTCAAAAGCAGAAATTCATGAAGCGTTGAAACTAAATGCAAAGAATAGGCTCCATTACTGGATGCAGCGTTTAGAAATCGGATTTGAGGAATTTATCCTGGTAACATTGATAGTACTAGATGTTTTGGACTTTACAGAAATCCTGCCAGGCGATGCAGACTATATCAAGAAGATCATATCCTGGACAGTCCTCTCCTTTGTCCTCTTCCACGTCAGCATAACAAAGGTTATCCTAGGCAGACGGCAACGCATCGTAGACATAGCATTGATAGTATCATTCTTCCTGCTTATACTCAAAGACATGGTTGGTTTCGCCAATGCGGCTTTCATAGAAATTCAGGGCACCTTCGTAACTGACCTGTATGCATACATCATCCAGCACAATCAATTGTTTGAGGTGCAGTTCTTTCTGGTAGGTATCATCCTCTTAACGATCATCTCCATCTACCTTGCCATAAATGAGGAAGTATTCTCTCCCTCATTCCTTGCCATAATCCATTTCCACCCATCGAAATCAAAGAATCTCTTTAAGATTCTTGGCAGAGCCATCATGACAAATCTGACCCTATTGGCATTCTTCATAATAATCTTCAACCTCATGATGGAGTGGCTGGCCATAGCAGTCGATGCCCTCATCATCGTCATGACAATACTATTTATTATCTTCCTGCTTATCAAACATAAAGAAAGGATTACCCCTCCAAAGCTGATGTATGACATCACAGAATCAAGTGAGAAGTTCTACGAGAAGTTCATCAATCTCTTCCACTACAAAAAGACGATCCTGCTGGGAATCTCGGGTATGCTCATACTCCATATATTGACCGAATTAGGAAACTTCCTCGTCCCGTACATTACAGGCATTCATGATGCGATCTACTTCGGTAATTTCTATGAAGGTCATTACCCATTGTTTAATATCATTCCTTCAGAGACAAAAAGCCTCTTCCAGATGCAGGCTGCAGCTTTGCCATTGCAGTCGCAAATAGTGATCGCTGCAGGGATGATTCTTAACATAATTGCGGTCTTATACCTGATATTGCTCCCTACATTCATCTGGCTGCATATGTTTAAGCACCGTAAGCTGGCGCTGATGCAGATCCCCCAGCTGAATCTGAATAAGTTTCACATTTTTATGGGAACTGTAAGCATACTTTTCTTCCTGATGAGACCTTCATTTGTATTTGCCTCATTAAGGATACCTGGCCTGATTGGAGTTGATATACAAACCCAATTCCTTAATCTTTCTGATATCATACCCATACTCGAATTCAGCCTGTTCATAGGCATCAGTATGGTGCTGCTCTCACTCCCCTTCCGAAATCTTCCTAAAAAGATTATCCTGACGACAACTTTGGCATTTTTTAGTTATTACATCTACTTATTTTTCTCAACTACGGTAATCTATTACCTCACGACAATTCAGGAATGGATAAGTACCACCATCAGCATCTACCTGGCAGTTTTCCTTGCGATAAATGTGCTATTTTACACAGTAGGCATGTGTGCATTCTTCATTGAGCTCTATGTCAGAAGAGAACTGTGGTTTGAGAATCATCGCATCGTCCCTATAGACTTCTGGATAAAACACCACCACCTGCCCCACATTCATCACTATACCAGCCACAAAGAGCATATCCATGGAGGGGAATCAGAATTCCTAAGGATCTATCTGGAGGACAGCCTTCTGGAAGGCCATATTCCCTTGCATATGGCAGAGCACCTCTTAGCGCATGGATGGCCGGAAGACGTCATCAAAGAAGTCTCCAAAAAAACCAAATATGGTAAGGAGATTAAGCAGCTTCATTATTTCCACACCCACCGTGCAGAGATACAATCAGTTGAAAAGATTATGCATGAGTTCCCCCATCTGCAGCCAGAGCAGCTTCATGAAGCTGCTCTGAAGGCAGGATATGCAAAAAGAGAAGCAGAGCTTGCACTACTTTCCATCATCACCAAGCACTAAATCCCCTTCCCTGATGACAATCTTCCGAGGCCCATCCTTGATAACTAAGAAACAATCTTTGTTTATGTCAAAAGCTATACCAGAATAGCTTGCAGTTTTTGTCTTAACCGAGATATAAGTCCCAAGGAAGGAATATTTCTTCCAGTCCGCACGGATCGAAGAATATTTTTTATGTAAATAAAGATAAACATAATTTCCAAAATAAGATAATAAGGCATCAAGCAATTTATCATTATCGACATGCTTGCCCAGAAGCTTTGAGACATTGGATGCTTTCTCAAGAATAACTCTATTGTTAGTGTTTATTCCAATGCCCACAATCACATGTTTCTTATAAGTCTCAGACAGTATCCCACACAACTTCTTCCCTTCAAAGAGTATATCATTAGGCCACTTTATGACAGTCCCCAATTGGTACAATTTGAAGAGCGCTTTCCTGACAGCGACAGCAGCAGCAAGCGTCAAGTGTGCACTGTGCTCTATATCCTTAGTAGCAATGGTTATAGAACAATACAAGCCCCCCCGGGAAGAACTCCATGAACGCCTAAACCTTCCCCTTCCGCGAAGCTGCCTGCCTGCGACAATTACTAAACCATCCTGCAGAAGTTCCTTAGCAGTCTTGTTGGTAGAGTCCAACTGTGAGAAATATATTTTTTTAAAGCTCATTCTGCATGGACTCTTCCCTTCCAGCCCTGGTCCAATTGTTGTCGACAGGCTTGCGCTGCCTCTCAAGATATTTGCATGCAGCTGTCGTTATAATCAATGTCCGTTCCTCTTTGGAAAGCCTCTTCTTGACTGCAGTCTGCTTGCCGAGCCGTTCTACCAATTTATGCTCTTCGATGAAATGGGTGTCAATCTTGCCCTTGAGAAAAAAAGGGTCGTGCATGACGAGCTTGTGGAAAGGTATATTGGTAGCAATTCCTTCAATTATGTATTCATCAAGAGCCTGCCTCATCCGAAGGATTGCCTCAGCCCTATTTTTGCCGCCGCATATCAGGTTTGCTATCAGAGGATCATAATGATGGGATATGACATGTCCAGAATAGCTGTGGCTCGAAACCCTGATGCCTGCGCCGCTCGGCGGCAGATAGGAAGTTATTTTTCCGGTGCTGGGCGCAAACCCCCTGAAGGGGTCTTCTGCATTTATTCTGCATTCGATTGCCCACCCATTGAATTTGATATCCTTTTGTTCAAGATCAAGCTTTCCACCAGCAGCAATCCGTATCTGTTCCTTCACCAGATCAACGCCAGTTATCATCTCAGTGATGCCATGCTCAACTTGTATGCGGGCGTTCATTTCCATGAAATAATAATTCTTTTTCCGGTCCAATAGGAATTCGATAGTGCCTGCTCCCTTATAACCTACCTGGGCTGCAATCCTGCATGCGGCTCTACCGATCTCCTGCCGCATGGCATTTGTCACGATTGGTGAGGGCGCTTCCTCAATCAGTTTTTGATGCCGTCTTTGTATGCTGCAATCCCTCTCACCCAGATGGATAACATTGCCTTTCCGGTCCGCAAGCATCTGGAACTCAATATGCCTAGGTTGTTCTATGTATTTCTCCATATACAATGATTTGTCGCCAAAAGCATTCAATGCCTCAGTTTCCGCAGAAGAAAATGCCTTGGCGAGTTCGGATTCATTTCTGACAACGCGCATTCCCTTGCCACCGCCTCCCTGAGAAGCCTTGATGATGACGGGATAACCCAATTGTTTCGCAAAGGCAATGGCATCAGGAGTATCTATCAAAGGGTGTGTGCTTCCTTGGATTACGGGAATTCCCAGGTCAGTAATGACCTGTCTTGCTTTTATCTTATTTCCCATAAGGGAAAGTGCCCTAATAGACGGCCCTATGAAAACTATGCCGCTCTTGCCGCAGAGCCGCGCAAATTCAGAATTCTCAGACAAGTACCCATAACCAGGATGGATGGCATCTGCCTTTGCTTTCTTGGCAAGCCTGATGATCTTTTGTATATCCAAGTAATCACGGGGGCTGCCGATGCAATATGCTTTGTCTGCAAACTTGACAAATAAGGTTTCTTTTTCTGGCTTTGAATACATCACCACAGATTCTATGCCTAATTCCTTGCAAGCCCTGATGATGCGAAGGGCAATCTCTCCCCTGTTGGCGATAAGAATCCGTTTGAATAGTTTGGTTCTGTCTATGTGGGTGTATTCTTTCTGTTCGCCTAAAGTAGCGCCTAAACTTTCATTCAAGGTGTCAAAAAAACCCTTCTTGGTACCGCTGCTGATGATTTTAGTAAGTTTCTTTTCCCCCAAGGTAGGCAATTTCCGAATGATGTTATTGACAATTGTATCTATGAAACGCTTATCCTTATCGAAGAGGACTACATGCTGCCGTAATATTCCCCCTATGTGATCATACAGTTCAGGAATGGATTCCTTGGTGCTTTTTACAGCTTTGCGCAGCAGCCGGTATAGCATTACCCCAGGCATCAGCGCCTTATCTATTACAGTTCCAACCCGCTTATTCATATGCCTCAGAAGCGCTTTCGGCTTTTTAAAATATTCGCTTTAAAGGCAAAAATACCCTTTTTACACAAATTTTATAAAGACTGTACCTTTTTCAAGCATATAAAAAGGGGGTTGTTTTGGAGGTATTAAAATGAATAAAATAGATGAATTAAAGGATGCACAAGGCTGTTTTGGTGAGGCTGCTATAAAGCAGGTTATCCCCTATGAACACCCGTTTTTGATGATAGACAAGATAACAAGCCTGGAGAGTAACAAGATAGTGGCATGGAAGACTGCCAAAGCAAGTGAGGAGTATTTCAAAGGCCATTTTGTAGGATTTCCCATAATGCCCGGAGCCCTGATAGTGGAAGGCATGGGCCAGGCAGGTACCTTCCTCGTTAGATATAACATCGAAAATCACGAGACAAAGGATGTCCTTGCCTATAAGATAAAAGAGGCAAAATTCTCAGCGCCTGCCTTTCCCGGCAGTACTCTAAAGTATGAGATTACCCTCTTAGGCATGGATGAAAGGGGTGCTATGCTGCAGGCAAAGGCCACCTCTGACGATACCACCATAGCTGAATGCATGTTCGTGGTTGCAGTCGTTGACAGGGACCAGTTCAGACAGAAGCATCATAAGTGATACCTATGTATATACAAGGAGTTGGCATGACCAAATTTGGCAATGACCGGAGGAGCAGCCAGGAGCTCGTCTACGCAGCAGTAGAGGAAGCTCTCAAGGATGCTGACATGAAGCCTGATAAGATTGATGCTGCTATAGTTGCTACAGAAGACAGCAACTTCGATGGTGAGCACCAGCGCCATTATGGTCCTGTTCTAAACGGATTGTTAAAGAAGAGAGTTCCGGTAATTCGTGTCTCAGCAGTATGTGGGGGAGGAGGCACTGCATTCTGGAGCGCATTAAATCTCAAGTACAACAATGTATTGGTAGTTGGAGTGGAGCGCATAGTTACTACCACAACCGAAACGCTTACCGCAGAAATATTGCAGGCAGCAGACAAGACATGGGAACAGGAAGAAGGCCTTATTTTCCCTGCCCAGAATGCGTTAGTTGCGCAGCAGCACATGCTCAGGTATGGCACCACACCCCATGACCTTGCGCTGATAGCCTATAAGAATCATCAGAATGCATTCTCCAATCCCAAGACAGCATTCTTCCAGAAAAAAGTTACCTTAGAACAGATTGAAAAATCTCCTATGGTAGCCTCACCATTGCGGTTGTTTGACTGCACCATCAATGTGAATGGCGCCGCAGCATGTATAGTGAGCAACGACAAAAGTGATGTGCAGGTAGCAGGCAGCGGCCTGGCATCAGACTTCTTAGCCACTTTTGAGAGGGAAGACATGACCACCTGGAGAGCGACCGAGATTGCTGCCAAAACAGCATTTTCACAGGCAGGCATAACTCCCCAAGACATTGATGTTGCAGAACTGCATGATGCCTTCACCATAGTAGAGCTCATCGCATATGAGGATATGGGCTTCTGCAAGAAAGGCGAAGGCTCGAAGCTTATCCGCGACGGCACAGTTTC
>DATDXC010000014.1:0-14805 GCA_035289425.1 Candidatus Nanoarchaeia archaeon | reverse complement strand
GGAGAACTATACAACCAATTTAAGGGCAAAAAGATTGATGTTAAAAAATTGGAGAAAGAAATAACTGAATTAATGCAAGATGATGATGTTTCTAAGAAATCAGGCATTTACCCTTATGTCCTCACCAGAAACGAGAAACACCTCAATATACGCACCTTCACAGATAGCCAGAAAAGGGAAGCCTACGAACGGCAGAAAGGCATTTGTGTGGCGAAAAAGGCGGTTTGTGGTAATAAACATTTTGAAATAGATGAAATGGAAGCAGACCATATAAAACCGTGGCACGAAGGTGGAAAGACCTCCGCAGAGAATTGTCAAATGCTCTGTAAGATGGATAATAGAACTAAATCAGGCAAATAAGGCGTATTCTAGCTACCTCCCTCAACGCACCAAAAAGCCCTATTCAGGGCAAACCCACCGCTTACGCAACACAACCTGAAACAATAAACCTTATAAACCACCACATTAAACATCGGTATGGTGATACACAATGGCAGCAACGCCTAAAGGACCCCAGAAGATGACATTAAATTATGCAGTGGACAGAGGTGCATACGACGTATTTGTGGTAGCATGCAGCCGCAAGGGATTTGCACCGCAAGTGATTCTTGAAAAGTTCATGAAGAAATACGCTGAGACCGGGCAGATCTGAATAGGCGTAAACTCCTAGGATACAAATTACATTAATTCCCGTAACCTTTATAAATAAGCAGGCAGTCTTTCAGAAAAAAATGATTTTGCTGATGTACTATGCTCAATAAGAAGACCGATAGAGAGATTCTGACAAAATTCGAAAAGGAAAAGCCGTGGGGTATGTCCTGTTCTGTTGATTTAAGTAAGTGCAATGCCCAGAAGATAAGGGATGCTGATGCCATTAAACAATTTGTGATCAAATTATGCGACTTGATCAAAATGAAAAGATTTGGTGAGCCTGTTGTTGTTAATTTCGGCGAGGATCCCCGAGTGAGCGGTTTTTCCATGACTCAGCTGATTGAAACAAGTCTCATTTCAGGCCATTTCGCCAATCAAACAAATGCAGCATACTTGGATATCTTTAGCTGCAAAGAGTATCCCCCAAAGAAAATGGCAGAGTTCTGTAAAGAGTATTTTGAAGCTGAAGAGTACAAGTTGCATATAACTTTCCGGTAATAGATTTTTTCCCGGAATCAGAATTCCCAATATCTCTTAATGAGAATCTCTGGATTACAAGACCTCATTTAGCTTTCTCAGCAATTTTAGCGATCCAGATGGTGGCAATCACTGCTATTATGGTGACTATAAGGGCATATAGCCAAGGCCCCCCAGACGAAAAAGCGCAGAGTGCTCCTACGCCCTCGCTTCCGCAAGGGCCTACAAACAATGCCTTAATTGCATCGTTCCATGCCAAAGCTGCGACCAAACCAAAAGCTGCGGTCATCAATGCCGCTATTTTCTCTATTAGCGCTGATTTCATTATCTTACCTGATAGAGATAACCGATATTTAAATTTATGGAATAGCGTAGCATCACCTAAGCTTTGTGGGAGCCTAGTTTCTTTATTATATATCCCGGAATTTTTTTCCTTAAATCATTGGTTAATTCTGCAACGCTTTTTCCAAGAACGGGATGTATAAATTGGGGGTTTATCTCATTAAGAGGTTCTAAGACAAATAATCTTTCATGCAATCTGGAGTGGGGCACCGTCAGCCTATCATCATGCAGTATCTCATTGCCGAAAAACAGTATATCTAGGTCAATAATGCGTGGACCATTCTGCACAGTTCTGATTCTTTTCATCCTTTTTTCAATTGATTGCAGAAAATCAATCAATTCCTTTGACGTAAGATTGGTCTCTATCTCAGAAACGCAGTTAAGAAACCAATTTTGATCGGGGATGCCTACTGGCTCTGTTTCATATATTGATGAGCATTTTAGTATCGTAGACTTTTCTGATAACCGAGCTATAGCATTTTCAATATTCCTATGCCTATCGCCCATATTTGATCCAATCCCTATATATGCAATCATAATCTCAACTACTATGGAATTTTAGGCATTCCGTACCGCATCTGCTATCTGCACAGCTCTTTTGCATTCCTTTACATCATGTACTCTCACTATATCTGCGCCGTTCATGAGTGAGATGACAATAGCCGCAATGGTCCCCTCAATCCGGTCATGCACCGGAAGACCGGTTATGGTGCCGATGAATGATTTTCTTGACGGGCCAACTAAGAGGGGGCAGCCAAATATCTTGAATTCGTTAAGCCTTTTCATGATTATTAGATTCTGCTCTGCTGTTTTGCCAAATCCAATCCCGGGGTCAACTATAATCTTCGCAATGCCTGCATTTTTTGCCACTTGTATCTTCTCTTTCAGGAATTGTTTTATATCCCCTATTAAATCCCGGTATGAGATATTCTGTTGCATGGTCTTAGGTGTTCCAAGCATATGCATTATGACAACCGAGGCTTTGCGCTGTGCGGCAATTTCCGCCATTGCAGGATCTCTTAATCCCGATATATCGTTGATTATTGAAGCGCCTGCTTTGATGCATGCTTCCGCCACTTCAGGTTTCCGGGTGTCTATGGATAGAGGAACTTTAATCTCATCGGCGAGCCTTTGTATTACCGGCTTTACTCTTTCTAATTCTTCTTCTATGGAGATCGGATCAGAGCCAGGCCGTGAGCTTTCCCCGCCGACATCAATTATGTCTGCTCCTTCCTCAACCATTTGCGTAGCATGCTTAACAGCCTTATCAACATCAACGTATAATCCGCCGTCTGAGAAGCTGTCAGGAGTTACATTAAGTATGCCCATTATTTTTGTCTTATGCATTTTGTATGTATGCCTTGTATTTGTCTGCAATAATTTTTGTGTAAATTCCCCTCTTTAACTTTTTAGCATCTATCCTAGCTATGGGGATTATCTCACCGGTCGTTACTGAAAGAAATGCCTCATCAGCATTATATATCTCAGTTTTAGAGGGGTTCTTTAAAATGATTTTCCTGAATATTTTCTTTGAAATCTTTAGCACAATCTCTCTCGTTATCCCCTTCAGAATATGATCTTTTGCAGTCATTAAACTCTGGTTCTTGACAATGAAGATGTTTGAGAATGTGCCTTCCGTTACATTTTGCTTATTATCAATGAGCAATGCTTCAAATGCTTTTTTCCTACGTGCTTCCTGCAAGGCAAGTATGCAAGGAAGATAATTCATTGATTTTATTTCAGGAACAGCTCGTTGGTATGCGGTGGTTATGACAGAAACCCCTTTTTTATATATGCTCTGCCCGTATGCATCAAGGCCTGAAAAAATAATTGACACCGTTGGCTTTTGCAGTCCTTTGGCGACCATTATCTTTATTTTCTTGTCTTTAATCTTGTTTACCTTGATTACTGCATCAACTGCATTGCGGATATCTGACTTAGACAACGGTATTTCCAGATGTACCTTTCTCGCAGAATCAAAGAGGCGTTTCAGGTGTGCATCTATATTGGATATCTTTCCATGGTATGTTCTGAGGGTATCATAGACCCCATAGCCATATTGGTAACCCTGTTCTAAAACAGATATTTTTGCTTTGCGTGGCTCTACAAATTTGCCATTGAGGAATACTTTCATTTTTCAATAAAATTCTTCAATAGGGCATACCCATCATCGGTTATTATGCTTTCAGGATGGAACTGAACTCCCTCTAGTTTAAAATCCTTATGCCGTATCCCCATAATTACCCCATCTTTGTTCCAGGCGCTTATCTCAAAGCATTGCGGAAGTGATTTTTTTCCCACAATCAGGGAATGATATCTTCCGGCAATGAAACCTTGCTTTATTCCCATATAAATCGCTTTACCATCATGGTAAATCCGGTCATGCTTGCCATGCACTGGCTTATTCTTTATTATCTTACCGCCAAAAGCATGGGCTATACATTGGTGGCCCAGGCAGATTCCCAAAATAGGGATCTTGCCTGAAAAATGCTTTATAATCTTGTTAGAGTTTCCTGCTTCAAGGGGAGTACATGGCCCAGGTGAGAATATTATATGGGTTGGTTTGATCTTATTGATTTTGGGTATGTCCACCCCATCATTCCGTAAGACTTTTGTTGGGTAACCTAGTTCACCAACCCTCTGCGCAATATTATACACAAATGAGTCATAATTATCTATTATCAATATCATTTTATCGCTTCAAATAGTGCTTCTGCTTTGTGTATTGTCTCCTGGTATTCCTTTTTCGGATTGCTGTCGGCAACTATACCCCCTCCGACCTGCACATAGCCTTTTTTTCCTTTAAGTATCAAAGTTCGTATAATAATATTTAAATCCATCTCATTTGAAAAATTCATGAATCCGATTGAGCCGGTATAGGGTCCTCGCGCCACTGGCTCAATCTCATCAATTATCTCCATTGCCCGTATCTTGGGGCAGCCGGTTATCGTCCCTCCAGGGAACAATGCCCGTAAAACATCAAATATATCCTTGTTTCTCTGCAATTTTCCTTTGATATTGGTCACTATATGCATCAAGTGGGAATATTTTTCTATGGTCATCTTCTCATCAACCTTGACTGAGCCATAGGCGCATACCCTGCCGAGGTCATTCCGCTCTAAATCAATGAGCATCAGGTGCTCTGACCTTTCTTTTTCATCTTTCCTGAACCTCTGCAAAATTTCTCTGTCTTGCTGCGCATTTTTTCCTCTGGGATAGGTGCCGCCAATCGGTCTTGTTTCTATCTCATTATTCTCAACTTTTACCAGATGTTCTGGTGAGCATGACACCAGCGTGCAGTCCTCAAAATTAAGGAAGGCCGCATACGGAGAGGGATTAATCTTCTTCAGCCTTTTATAAATCTCAAAAGCATCATCTTCAATATTAGATTCAAATCTTTGTGAGATCTTAATCTGAAACGCATCACCTGCCCTGACATATTCCTTGCAGCTATGCACTGCTTTTTTGTATGCAGGGTAGGTATAGTTTGACCTAAATGTAATATTCTTAGGGGCATGATCCGTTAATTTTTTGGTTTTCCCCTCAATTTTTTCTAAAATACCTGCCATATCAGCTTTATTTTTACATAGTATCCTCATTATTTTCTTCTTATGGTCAAAATAGATGATGTCTTTGGGAAAGATCAGATATAGGTCAGGAAGCCGTAAGTCATCTTTTGCTTTTCTAGGAAGTTTTTCAAAGAAATGAACTAGTTCATACGAAAAATACCCGATGCAGCCGGAATAGAACAAGGGCCAATTATTTTTTCTTTTTATTCTTTTGCCAAGGATATGTTTTAATTCTTTGATTGGGTTTCCCCTTTTCCTAATCTTTTTCCTTCCCTTTATTATTTCAATCCTCCCTCTCTTGCTCTTAAAGAGCATATACGGATGCAAAGCAATATAAGAATGATTGCCGTTTTTCTGGCTCTCGAGAAGGACCGAATTCAGGCTCTGCAGCTTTTCGTAGACATCGCTGGGATTAGAAAATGGTAAGTTTTTAATATGCATTTTCAATCTTGCCCGAGTATCTGAACACTGGCTGGTGAGGTGTCTGGCTGGCTTCCCCACGTTCTTGCCCCTAACATTCTATCCATGCATGCTTTGGGGAATGGGCAACTTTATTAAATTATATGTTTGGTAGACTACGCAGATTAATAATCCTGGTTATTAGTGTCCTAGGAGTATTTCTGCAAGCCATAGAAATCTAAACTGCTCTTTCTTTTATATAAATAGGCTTATCAGGTACCAGATAGATCATCCACCAGGATATGGCTGTAACGATGAATTTTACCGCAATATTCGTCACAAACATCTGCAACATAACCGTGGTGCTGACAATGCCGGTAAAGGCTATGAGCGGGAAAACTATGCTGTCGATTGGCGTGGAAATCACATTAGAAACCACAACCCGCAGCCATTGCGGTTTATTCTTGCCAAAGCCAGAGGTCCACCATTGATAGGTCTGGGTATCAGCAAGCTCAGAGACAATCTGGGCTATGATGCTGCCGATCACAATGCGAATCTGGATTCCAAATAAAAACCCCCACGCGCTTTGGCCGCCTGCAGCTGCCCAACTGGTTTCAGCAGGGAGCGCAACAACCAATTGGAAGTAGAGTGCCGCAATAAGATTGATGATGCTTGCAAGAATGATGGTTGTAATTGCTGCCTGTCTGCCCAATTGCTTGTGGATAAGGTCCCGCCAGGTGAAGGTGAGGCAATAGATAAAGCCAGCATCCATGACTAGGCTGCCGAAATAGGTTACCTTAGTTGCTGCAATATTGCCTGCGAAAGAGAAAAAGATATAGATGCCTGCGAGGGCAATGGTTGCCTGGACTTTGGTGAGGCGAAGCGATTTCCAAAATGCATACACTAAGTCACGCGGATGTCTCATACTGTTGAAAATTAAGAGGCTATTCTTAAATCTTTCGGGTGCTCCGGTTCTGTCCCGAATAAAGGTTAGCAGCCTCAGTCAAACCTAATTTAATCAAATAACGAACTGACAAGGGAGTAGCCCCAGTCGGGGATATGCCAGTTTCCCGATTATGTCTTCCAAGGTTTGAAGCTGCTAACTCGAGCTATAGCGAGATTCAGGACAGAGCTGGGTTCCATCATCCAAGAGAGGCATATTCTTTCTGGAATGCTTGTATAAATTATTCAACCCTACTTTGAGCAGGTGATTCACAAAAGTTAACCAACAAAAGCTTTAAATAGGGGTGTTATTTTTTGACAAGAATGATTGTTTACGTCTTTTTAATAAGTATACTCGCATTGGCATTTGCCGCCTATTTTGCGCGTGATGTTCTGAAGCAGGATAAAGGAAACGCAAAAATGCAGGAGATAGCGAATGCTATCCGGGAAGGGGCTAATGCCTTCATGAAAAGGCAGTATACTACCATTGGGATAATTTCAATTATTGTTGCAGTAATAATCTTGGTGGGATATTCAGCATTCGGAAAACAGGATTTTGGAATTAAGACCTCAATTGCTTTTATTTTTGGCGCCTTCTGTTCTGCTCTCTCAGGGATCATAGGGATGTGGATTTCAGTACGGGCTAATCTAAGGACAGCCGCTGCTGCCAAAAAGAGCCTAAACAAGGCTCTGCAAATGGCAATAAGAGGCGGAGCTGTTTCAGGCATCACCATAGTTGCAATGTCACTGCTGGGAGTCGCTTTGATTTATTATGCATTTGATGGATTGAACAATCCAACAGAAGTTCCTTTCCTCATAGTTGGTTTTGGTTTTGGCGCGAGCTTCGTTGCATTATTCGCCCAATTAGGCGGCGGTATTTATACTAAAGCTGCTGATGTGGGGGCTGACCTGGTTGGAAAGCTTGAATCCGGGATTCCAGAAGACGATCCCAGAAATCCAGCCGTTATTGCTGACCTGGTAGGCGACAATGTTGGCGACTGCGCTGGGAGGGGTGCTGATTTGTTTGAAAGCACTGCTGCCGAAAATATTGGCGCCATGATCATCGGAGTTGCTTTATTCCCTTATTTTGGAGTTAATGGCATATTATTCCCGCTTGTAGTTCGGGCATTTGGCTTGATCGCAACGATTGCAGGTATCTATATAGTAAGGGTAAAAGAGAATGGAAATCCCATGCGTGCCCTTAACAATGGCTTTTATTTTACCAGCACCTTAGCTGCATTGTTTTTTTACTTTGTTACTATGAAGATGCTCAATAACATATGGTTTTTTTATGCAGGATTGGTGGGGATTGTAACAAGCATTTTAATCGTGTTGATCACTATCTATTATACCGAAGGCACTTTTAGGCCTGTAAAATCAATTGCAAAAGCATCCCAAACTGGGCATGCAACTAATTTAATATCCGGCTTTGCGGTTGCTCTGGAATGCACTGCGCTGCCGGTGATAGTGTTATCAGCTGCTTTGATATCCTCGTTTTACTTTGGCACTCAAAGCGGAATACCTCATGGGGGCTTATATGGGACTGCAATTGCAACCATGGGTATGCTAATAACATGCGCATATATACTTGCTATGGATACCTTTGGCCCTATTACCGACAATGCGGGAGGGATTATTGTAATGAGCAACGCTCCTGCCAATATCCGTAGAAGAACAGACAAATTGGATGCTGTCGGAAATACAACAAAAGCATTGACCAAAGGGTATGCAATTGGCTCTGCCGGATTGGCTGCATTTTTATTATTCTCAGCATATCTTGATGGGGTTGCAAAATACGGTACGCCATTAGCCGCGGTTGATCTTTCAAAAGTTTCGGTGTTTGTTGGCGGCTTGATTGGGGGAATGTTAGTATTCTTATTCTCTGGATTTGCCATACGCGCAGTGGGCGACGCTGCGTATTCTATAATCAACGAAGTCAGGAGACAATTTAAGAAGATAAAAGGCATTTTGGAAGGAAAGGCCAAGCCAGATTATGCACGAGCAGTTGATATTTGCGCAAAGGCTGCATTAAAAGAGATGGTATTGCCCGGACTTTTGGTTGTTGTTGTAACGGTAGTAGTTGGCGTCCTGTTGAAAGCAGAAGCAACTGCTGCATATCTCATGGTTGCGACGATTGCAGGAATTCTGATGGCATTGCTTATGAACACTGGTGGCGGTGCCTGGGATAATGCCAAGAAGCTCATTGAAGAAGGCCACCATGGCGGCAAAGGCTCTGAATCCCACATGGCTGCAATAACCGGCGATACTGTTGGAGATCCTTTCAAGGATACAGCAGGCCCATCATTGCATGTTCTGATAAAATTATTGAGCACCATAACACTTGTTCTAGTGCCGTTGTTTGTATAGAATTATTGAAGATTTTTTCAGAATGCATCATAAGAAAGAAAATAGCATTAAAACCGGCTCTGTAGAAAATCTCGCTTCGCTTGGGTTAGCAGCTTCAAACCCCTCATTCTGAAGTACAATAACTGACATTCTTCGAAGGAGCCATCCCTTTTGTCAGTTCGCTATTTGATTGGATTAGGTTTGACTTAAGGCTGCTAACCTATATTTTCTACAGAGCCATTAAAACCGAAAGGATTATATACTATAACTAATTATAGTATACTATGGCAACTACCATCCAAATAAGCGATGACCTTCAAAAGGAATTAAGTAAGAAAAAACTGTATGATCGGGAAACCTATGAAGAGATATTGTGGAATTTGATAGAAGACACCATGGAGCTATCAGAACAAACAAAGAAGGATATTGAACAATCCAGAAAAGAGATTATCGAGGGTAAGACGGTCTCACTCGAGGAAATAAAGAAAAAATTAAGGATTTGAAATGTATTCAATAGAGTTCTCTGAAACCGCTGAGAAGCAGTTCAATAAGCTACCCAAAGATATACAGATTAGGATAGTATCTTCACTTGAACGCATAAGAATTCGACCGCAAAAACACGTTTTACGGTTGGTGGGAAGTCCCTATTTTCGCTTGCGGGTTGGCGATTATAGAATAATTTTGGATATTAGAGATGATAAATTAATAATTTTAGTGATTGTAGTAGGGCATCGTAGAAACATCTACGGTCAATAAGCACATTCTGGCTGAGGAGTACCCTCCATATTTTTTTCTGAAAAATTCAAAGAAGCTTACCCAAAACTCCCTAATTTCTTTTGCCCTTCTCTGTGGGATAATTCTTCGCTGTTAAACCCTAAGACGTCAACTATTGATGCTATTGCCGGTATTACCTGGTTGTTGATATAATAGTCAGCATCATATTCGCCTGTCTTGACCTCTTCCGGAAGCTTTGCCCTGTCCCTGATGCGCTCCTTGCCTGCAGTAACTATATACTTGATGATAGAACCGGGTCCTACAGTCATGCCTTTCTGCTTCATGCGGGAGGCAACTGCAACATGGGGGCCTATAGCATCATAACTGGCAATCTCTTTCTGCAGCTGGGTATGCATTATTACCTTTTCGTTGGGAACCTCTTTCTTCCTCAGCCGCTCTACAATCTTCTGTATGTAGGCAAAGGCCTTGTCTTTGGCATTCTCCTTAAGCACAATATGCAACACATTTTCCTGGACTTCCTTCGCAATCGGGCTCCAATTCCTTCTTACAGTCTCAAAACCCCGTATCTTGAGTTTGCCGTCTTCTGAGATAAGCGCATATTTCTTCTTAGCCCCATAGGGGCCAGCCTTTGCAGCAACAAAGATTCCTCTTGGATAAAACCCCTCATATTCCAGTTCCATGACTCCGGGCAGGCCTGCATTGATCTTCTCCATAAATGCGTCGCCTTCCTTCTTGCTTTTCTTGCCCAGTGCCAAAAATACTGAATCAGTGTCAGAGTAGATGACCTTGAAGCCTGATTTCTCTGCCTCGTCAATGACTTTGTGGATGTAGTACCTACCATAAGCAGTAATTGCATTGACACACTGGTGGGAATACCAGCGTGCTCCATAAAATCCCAAGTACCCATAGAAAGAATTAGCCAGCAGCTTGAGGCTGTGCAGCCTGGCTTCCAGCAGCGGCGTGATTATGTCGCCTTTAGTTTTAGCCCCTTCCTCTTCTTTGATGATTTCCTTGATGCGCATCCTGCGCTTGATGAGATCATCCATCATGGTAGGCACAAAGCCCTTCTTTTTTGTGCAGAACCAGAAATCGCTTCCATCGATGGGAACTTTCTTGGCCTTATCTTCGCAGCAGCTGCAGTTTAATGTTGCAGGAGAGATATTATGGGAACTGATAATGCTGGGGTATAGGCTGCGGAAGTCAAAGACTGCAATGTCTTCATACAAACCTGGTTTTGGCTCGAATACGAACGCCCCTTTGGCCCTCAGCATCCGTCTCTTAACAACTTCGTCACGATTGGGGCTGTCTGGCGCAAGCTCATTGAACTGGGATTCATTTCTCAGCAAATACCATTCCACTAACTGAGAATAGCCCATGCGATTTATGTCAAACAGGGGCAATCCCACTATCTTTACCATCTCCGTGAGGGTTGACAGCATCTTTTCAGTCAGCTTATAGGTAAGGACCGCATCATGCAAGTTATAGGTAACAAACTCGCTCAGTTTCTTGTCAGAGGCATCCCAGAGAACTGATAACTGGTCCATGTCAACCTTGATCTTCTTTTCTCCGAGAAGTTCAGATGCCACTTCATCAAGGCCGAAGAGGTCGGTGTCAAGCTGCCCGATGCGCCGTATGAACTTGAAAATGTCTACATGAGCGATGCCAAATATGCGGGTTGTGGTGATGGTTGCCCTTTTGTTTATGTTTATTTCAGAACCGTCAATCCCCAGGTCAAGCTTCACCTTGTACTTCCTGGCTCTGGCCTCAATATAGGGCATATCAAAACCGTCGGAATAATAGCCGGTCAGGATATCCGGCTTGTATGCTTTAATGATTTCTACAAATTTTTCAATCAGGGCTGCTTCGCTTTCCACCTGTTCCGCACCCTCAATTCTTTTCCATGAGATTACCTTATTGAAATTCTTGCCATGGAAGGCAATCATCAAGATTGGGTTCTTTGCGGCATTTATTGAGCCATCCTTGCTATAAGTCTCAATATCAAATGCCAGTATATGCGGCTGTACAGTATCCTCCGAAACATTGTTTATCGCAGTTGCTGCAAAAGTCAACGGCGATGCCTGCGTAACAAAATCACCCTCTGCTTCAGTCAAAGTCATAGGTGTAATGCCTTTATCAATCAGGTAACGCCGCACAAATAACACATCATACTCAGTGGTGGCTTCCACCATGTCCCAGCCCTTTACTACTTCCTGTATGTTTGGTATGTCCCGGGGGAGGCTGGTGAAGACTTTCCATGCCTTTACTTCCTTACCCATAAAGTTCTTTTCAGCCTCTTCTACTCTAATCACTGAAGCTGTTTCTCCTTCCCTGATTTCAACCTTTATCTTGAGAAGCTTTTCCTTCACTTCAGAATTCTTTGCTATAATGTAGAAATACGGCTCAAAAGAATCATCAGTAATTATAACCTGTTTGCCATCAATGGTTCTGCCGGCTATATAGATGACTGCTTTACCATTGTTCACCCGATAGGTCACATCAATGGGGAAAAATTGCAGTTTTTCAGGCATGCCCCTCGGTAGACATAGAGCGTATATAAAGGTTTTTACTTCAGTGGCATCAATACCGGATGCTCCATTCCACCTTTAGAAGGGCATCGGTTAAGGATTCTTTCTGGCACTTAATTTTTCTTTAGCAAGTAATCTGAGCTTAGGATATGCCTTTTTGGTGAAATCAATGACCTTTTTCGCATATTCCTCATCCAATATCGTTCCATAATAGATCATTCCGTTTCTAAAAAATCTCATCTGGTCTGCAAATTGTACGTCTTTCTCATCAAAACATAGAATTCTCATATAGGACACTTCAGCTTCATGTGCTCCCATGCCAGAAGCATTATAACCCTCCAAAAGCATCCTTGCCCTTATCAGTTCCATCAATATGTCGTAGCATGACTTGACAAAATCATTAGCATTGGTGTCGTTTAATGGTATCTTTTTTATTTTCTCTAATAAATTGTGGTTACTATTTTCAGATTCTTTGATCAGAAACTCTGCTCGTGACCTATCGATACTTTGTTTCTTGACAATTCTGTTCGTGATGAACTCATCAAATTTCCTTATCCCTTTCATAGCTCAACGCCCCCCATGAGCACAATCCCATTGCACAAATTCTCTTTCAAATGCCGGTGAATTTTCTTGAATGAATCATAAAAATTTATGTTAATGTTCCTTTCTAGCAATTTTTCATACGGTGCGGCATCGATTAGTTTATCCTTTCTGCCAACAATTGCAATATCTATATCAGAGTTTACCATGTCCTCTCCTCGAGAATAGCTTCCGAACAACAGTATTGATGCTCCTGCAAATTCTTTTTCCAAGAAATCTGCAAGTCCTGACTCATAAATCTGCTTCAAGTTATCTGCCCTTTTCAGCTGCATCACTTTATGGTGGTCCCTGTTCAATTCAATAGACCACCGTTTTGTCTCCTTGTCCTGCTGTATCTTGATTAGGCCTTCCTTTTCCAATCCAGGCAGGGCTTTCATCACTGCTGGCGGTGTCACATCGAGGATTTTTGAGATCTGCCTTTGGTTTAATGATGCTCCGGCTCTCACAAATAAAAGCCTTAAAATCTCCTGCTGGAGGTTAGTTAACTTAAGTTTATATATATTAATCATAGTTAATAGGTATTTACTTTAGTTTATATATCTTTTGGTTTCAGACAATCCAATGGGCTTCGTATTGTTAGATGGTTTGCGGCAACATGGCAGTACACATTAGTTGTCTGGATGCTTGCATGGCCCAATGCTCTCTGCACATCTTCCATATAAAATCCATTCTCAATAAGATGGGTTGCAAAGCTATGCCGCAAGGTGTGGGGATGAACATTTTTTGTGATACCTGCTTTCTTAGCAGCTTTTTTTACAATTACCTGAACTGTTCTGTGGCTGATATGGCCTTGTAAACCAGGAAAAAGAAAGTATCGTAAGTTGTTTTCATGTATGTAATCCTCCAAAAAACTTCTTATTTTTTCTGCAATAATGAACTGCCTGTCTTTGTTTCCTTTTCCAGACCTCACCCAGCCATGCTCTTTGGAGAATTCAAGGTCATGCACCTTTAAATTAATCAGCTCAGACAGCCTCATTCCAGAGGAGTACAATAATTGGATCATCAGCTTGTGCCTTGGATTTTCAATTGCATCAATCAACCGCATGGTTTCCTCTTGCGTCAATACGCTTGGAAGCTTCTTTGGTTTCTTGGCATGTCTTATCCTCACCACCAATCGCTTATGATAAATCTCGCCGAACAAGAACTTCAAGGCATTCAAATGCAGGTTTATGGTGCTTGCAGACCTATCCTTTTCAACCAGGGAATCAAGAAAATCCTGCACATCCTTCTTGGTTACTTGTTTTGGATCTTTGGAACAAAACCTAAAGAAACGGTCCAGGCAATAACAGTATGAACTGATAGTTCTTCTGCTGTAATTTCTTCTTAGGCATTCCTTTCTGACTAATTCTAACATCTTACACCTCATTGCTGTTCGCTTCTTGTTTCAAACTCAATGAGTATATCAATTTCTCTAACAAACAGCACCATTAGTTCGAAAAGGCAACAACAATATGGGCTGTCGGACTTTGTCCGAGCTGACACCCCGAAGGGGCCAACCCCTGTCAGCCAGCCATGTTGTTGCCTTCTTGCTGAATCAACAGCCGGTGGCTGGTTATTACTCATCAAGTGAGGGAGTTCTGCTGGAACTCAGATTCCTTTATGGTACACCTATTTAAATAGCTTATGCGGGCATGTCTTGTGGGAAGTGGTATGTGGATTTTTTGACTATAAGGCTTGATTCGCCTGAATTTAGGCATTTTGGGCGTGTCCAGTGGAGTAGCTTTATTCCGGATGGAACCCGGCATTTCTGTTTTATTGCTATCTTTTCATGTTTACCTCCTTCAAACATGTTGCGGAGTTCGTTTTTCCTAATAATTTCGTTACAACAAAACCAATATGGAAATCTCAATCCTAAGTGAGAGCTAAATTTTCGGAGGTGAAATACATGAAAAAAGCAATACAAAAAGAAATTTGTCTTAAGAGATGGTATCTCTTAAACAAGCTGTATGGAGACGCCAAATGGCTAATAAATTCAGGTAAGCCATTGAATCAAAAACATGCCATATGGAAAAACAACTTTGACAAGTTTGTCATAGAGCTTTCAAAGCAAGATAAAAAGCTAGGTTTACTCTAGCTTCTTTTTCTTTTTTTCTATATAGAAATTATGTATAGTTCACTGATCAGTTTATACAAAAAAATAGATTATGAAAGCTAAAATAGTGCCCTTCTAGAGCCCATAAATCACAAATTCACCAGAATTCGTATATATACTGTTATAT
>DATDXC010000013.1:0-8724 GCA_035289425.1 Candidatus Nanoarchaeia archaeon | reverse complement strand
ATAGCACTAAAAGAGGTGTATTTCATGAAACTAAAAAAGGGCGCCTTAGAATTGTCCGTTAACTCTATTGTCGTGCTCATCATTGCTGTTGTTGTCCTTGGTTTGATACTGACATTCATCTATAGCACATTCGGTAATGTTTCAACCAGCATTGAGGAAAGGATTGGTAACGAGCCAGAAGCAGCTGAACCTGGTGGCGATGAACCGATTACATTATCAAGAGAAACCATCATTACTCATATATCGGACCAGGAAGTAATGAAAGTTGGTATCTACAATCCAAGCACAGGTAGTTGGACCAATGCTTCTATTGATATATCATGCCCAGGTACATCGGGAATTGTTTTAAATAAGCAGTTTAATGGAAAAGTTCTTGCCTCAGGAGAATTCCTGACCGGAACCCTTCTTTTCAAAGTCGGAGCTGTGTCTCCTCAGAAGTATTTATGTACCGCAAAATCCACAAGTGCAAAAACTTGTACAACACTTAATATCCCCTCCGGTTGTGCTGCTTGCGCGACGTATCCTTGCTCTCAGCAATTATCTACCGGTTACTCAAAAGACATCGTAATTGAAGTCCAGAAATAAAGCTTCATGAAAAAACGCTTAACGCAATCTGAAGAATTTGAAATAATGAAGCTTGTTCTTGACAAGTTTCTTTGGTTGGGCGTTGCAATCATGGGAATCGGGCTTTTCCAGTTGCTTGAAGCCACCTACACAAGAGGCATCGTAGTCATCATAATCGGCGCTATTGTCTTGGTTCTATTCCTTATCCTGATAGTGAAGGAATATGAAATCATCTCCTGAAGCTGAACTTAGGCCTAATGTAGGCAAGGTCATCTTATACAGCTTTCTTAAGTTTCTGGGCAGCCTTGCCATAATCGGTGCTCTGCTGTTCATCCTCAACTACTTTATTGATTTCAGTATATTTTCAGCTGCGCTTGAAGGATTGTCCATGGCAGGGATTAATATCGATACCTCAAATCTGGGAAAGTTTATCATGCTCTCAGTCATATCGTCCTTCGTTGTTGCAGGTTTCGTTTTGTTATTGGAATTTCAGACTGTCTCTAAGACCAGATATGAATTTTATCAGGATCACTTGACTGCGTACCAGAATTTTCTCATTGTGCAGCTAAGTGAGAAGACAATCCCCTACCAGAATATAGTGAAGGTTACCTTTGAAGAAGTCCCCCTGCTTAATGTGGGGCATATCAATATCGATCTTACCGCCCTGCCAGAGAAAAGCATCCGATTGAGGTTTATAGAGAATGCAGGCCAAGTTGCATCTGATATCCTCAAATTGACCACAGATTACAAATCAAGGATGTATACCCAAAGAGGCGAAGAATATAAATATGAAGACATCCTGGCAAGGACAGCATGAAGAAAGCAGCGCTTGAGCTATCAGTAAACTTCTTGGTAATATTAATCATATCAGTGGTTGTCTTAGGCTTTGGGATATACCTGATGCAGCAGATATTTGCCGGAGCAAATAAATCTGTTTTGGCGTGGAATGATCGGATGAAAGCAGAAATTGAATCTGCTTTGGATGACGGTTCTTTAGTTGCAGTCTCGTTCGATACCAAGGACGTGCATAATGGTGAACTGGCAACTTTTGGCGTTGGTTTGTTGAATATCAATGATCCTCTCTCTGGATCTACCACGGTAGATTTTACAGTTCAGGTCAAATTTAAGGAAGCATTTAAACCAGGACAAACAACATCATTTTGCTCACCACCAGGATGCTCTACGCCCAATACCTGGCTCAAGAGTTCTCAACAAACCCCCAACCCAACTACCGGTTTAACATTGCAGTACTCTCTAAAGAAATACGAACGTAAAGATGATATCCTCATAGGTGTTGAGCCAGTTAATGCTGAGAAAGGAAGATACCTTTACGAACTTTCTGTAACCAGCAGCGGCTCCCCGTACGGCAACAAAGAAGTTCTTATAGTAAATGTAATCTAAGTATTCTGAAGAAGCAGGAATCCCTCCCTGACATTCTGGATTATGCCCAATCGGTCCAGCAGCATGTAAGCTCCATAACAGAAGACAGCAAACAGCAGCAATTTAAACAGAAATGCCCAAAACCCAAATCTTTGTTTCGGAGCAACTTGTACATTCTCTTTCTTTATTGGATTAGCCATGGTTAACAATCTCCATAAATTCGTTTATATCCAAAGATGCGCCGCCTACCAAAGCGCCATCAACATCTTTCTGCGACAAGAGCTCAGCAGCATTTGATGATTTTACCGAACCGCCATAGAGTATTGGAATTGCATCATCATGAATCAAAGTGCGTATGAATGCATGCGCTTCCTGGGCTTGTGCTGCGGTTGCATTTTTTCCTGTGCCAATAGCCCACACCGGTTCATACGCTATGACCAGCTTGGAAGTATCTTTGATCCCTTCTAAAGCCCCGGAAAGCTGCCTGGAAACAACAGATTTGGTGTTTCCTTTTTCCCGTTCAGCAAGTGTCTCTCCGACACATAAGATAGGGATTAGTTTATGCGCAAGTGCCAGTTTTAGTTTCTTATTGATTATTGCATCTTTCTCGCTAAAGTGTTGCCTTCGCTCTGAATGGCCGAGGATGACATAATCGCAGAACTCTTTGATCATAGCAGCAGAAATCTCCCCAGTAAAGGCGCCAGATTCTTCAGAAGCTATATTCTGCGCTCCAACCTTTACCAACGAGCCCTTTGCCTCTTTGCTGACTGCATCGAGACAGGTGAATGGAGCGCAAATTACCACCTTACTTTTAACTTTCTTCTTCAGCGCTTTCACAAACGTAACAGCTTCAGCAGCTGTCTTGTTCATCTTCCAATTTCCGACAATCATGCAGTATCCTTATTTTGGCTCTTTATATATTTTTTCATTGCAAGTCCAATCAATAGGATGACAGCAGCCCAGAGCACGGTATTTACTGCAATCCTGATTAGCATATCCTGAAAAAAACCTTCCTGATAGATTCTCACTAGTGCATCATTGGCATCAAAAATCCATGTCCCTTGTCGAAAGAAAGTGGCATGCATCGCAGAAAATAAGGCATCAAAATTGAAGATAGAGAAAAACCAAAGCAATACCAGCAAGCCGATAGTGATGCTGCCTCCGCTAATCAATAGCCATGAGACATTTTGCATAAATCCCTTCTTGTCAACAAAGTATATTATTATAACTAAGAGCAAAAATACAATCACCAAGATGTTTAAAGTCAAAAAAAGCCAATGCAGGACCTCTCTCACATCCCGTAAATGATCGATTTCCCTCTCATTGAACCGATCTACCGCAATCGACTCCCTCCGATCAGCGAAATAATCGACCAGCTGCCGGTCTATCTCATCTGCTTCAGGAATATCAGCATACACATTATATTTTGAAAAAAGAGTTTGGTGGAAATCCTGTTCAAACACCATCACCTTTAAGTTAGATAATAACAGAATCAGCGGAATAAGGAATACGATGAGCCACAGCAATGCTTTCATGATTGGTCAAATGAATCAGGATTTATAATCTTTACTTCCCGCTTTCTGATACGCCTTCTGATGATGATCTCTTCGATATCCAGCTCTTTAATGATCAACTCTCTGCCAGCTGCTTCGCGCTGTGCTCTTACAATCTCAGCAACCACTTCCTTTGCAGGATCTTTTATCACAATATCAGCAGGCCGTACTACAGGCGCTCCTGAAGAACCAGTATCTGAGGTGCCAAGCATTACCGGAAGATACGCTTCCAGGGGAGGTCCGTCAAAAGCATCAACCATCTCTTTCATATCCTTGATGTATCCGATCTCTATCTTCTTGTACTTGACATCAGCTATCTGTTCATGCTCAGTAGGGCTGTAAAACCGTGAAGTATATATCGGCAGGTCTGCATTGACCAATGAATCATAAGTAGCGCCTAAATCCCCATGGGACAATACATTATAGTTCAGTTCGTGCAGTACTTCAGAACCGACTCCATATGGGTTTTCGTAGCTCATGGCCTGATTACCTCTTTCTCTTCCTCAATTGCTTTCTTGATGGCATCTTCAATGCTTTTCGATGATTTCTTGCCTGGTTTCTTCTGCTCTTCTTGAATGCCTTGGTTTATCTCCTTGGCTACTTGAGTCCTTACCTCACTATTCCCCCCATCCTTTTTGTCATATTTCTTGTGAGGAAGGTTACTATCAACTTTTTCTTCAAATTCACTTTTGTCTTCTTTTTTACCATCTTTATCTTCTTTCTTTATATAATCATCCTGTTTATCTCCTGAAGTATAATCGCCTTCCTTGCCGCTGTACTTCTCATCCCCGTGATACTGACCGGTAATCTCCCCGATAGCTGAATCATACTTGTCCTGTTCCTGGTCCCATAACGAACTGCTTCGGTACATTTTGATTTATGTTTTTTTGTCGCTTTTTAATTATTTTCTTTTTGGAGTATATGCTTTTGTTTTTTCTAAGATTCTGCGTTGAAAATCATACGGTTCAAATGGTTTGAGGATGACTTCAATATTTGGGTGCTCTCTCACAGATTGACTGGCTGCAGAGAAAAATTGGCTAGTTGATCCGCCAGTAATGATAAACAAGGGAATATCCTGATACAGCTCATTGGCCACACGCGCAATATCAAGTCCACTCAATCCATCTTGATGGGGGTGCAGGTCGACTATAGCTCCATTAAATAAATGTGGTTCCCTTAATCTTTCAATGCCCTCAGAGTAGCTTGATGCCCGAACCACTTCAGCGTCATTCTTAAGTATAATGTAGTATGACCACAATACCGATCGTCTGTCGTCAACCACCAGAATTCTTGGTTTACTCATTCCCGTACCTCTATAACATCAATAGTAATCTTTGCGATGGTTCCGGGCTTTAGCTCCTGCTCCAAAACTCGGGGGATAACTATAATAGATTGGGATCCATGCTTGGCTATTTTCTTGGTTAAAACATATTGTTTCATAGTCCGGTAAACCCCCGTAGATGGTGTACTGCTTTCCTCCATGTAGATGGTTCCTGGTACTCGTGCTTCACCCGTACCCATACGCCCTTAAGTACACCAGGATCTTCAGTACCCCACTCCATTAACGCCCGTGATAAGGGTTGAAGATTATAACTATTTGCTGATGTGTCAGGAGTCCAGTCCTTGTATAAATACTGCAGATTGCGAAGCAACAATTCCCCCATATCCCTCAACGCATGTATGCCACTTCTACGTTTAGTGTAGAAATCGAGTATCTCGTCTGCAACCGCCTTACTTATGCGCTCGCATGTATTGCTGTTTCCATACTTTTGGCGTATCATCTTTGGACTGAGCAGGTAATTAAGCACAGTTGTTAAAGTTGCCATGTTTACCATGATGGGATCTTCTCCGCTTCGGTATTGGGTATGCCGTTCTCTTGATAACAAGAATCCATGAGTTTTGATTCGAAAATGTCCAAAGTAATGCATGCCCAGATCTATCACCGCTTCCTGCACATCGGGCATATCGGAGGGTACTTTACGAAGACTATTAAAAAAAAGGTCATTGACCAGATACCCACTCGCATTGTTCTTGGGATCAGAGCCAATTAATTCTTCTAAAGCACGTAGCTTCTCTTCGCTGACCTGCGGTGCGGCTCCCCTTATTGGTGCTATTCCAACTGCTCCCATTATACATACCCTATACATAAGGCTACTATTTAAATCTTTCTATTTTGTAACTACTTTATAGTAGTATTTATTTACTTCACCGGATATTGTGCTTTTGCCAATTCCCATATCTTCAGAACAAGTTGGGGATTGCTCAGGACATCTTCTGTCAATTCGGGTGTCCCGGCAACTTCCTTGATTCGATTAAATCTATTTGGGTCTCGTGTCAAGAAAAATTGCTGATCAGACCAAGGCATGCAGAGCATCTGTAAATCATCACTCAATGCCTTTTCCCAAGATGCTAAACTAGCTGGATCATCTTTATGCTGCGCATAGAAATCCATTATTTCATGAGCCACAATATGGTAAATAGGAGAAGCCCCCATGCGGGAAGCTGAAGCATTTGGGTTAAGCAATCTTTCACAAATTCCAGTTGCATAATTCAGCACTTTTAACACTTCATCCCTTGCCTTTAATTCAACAGTGCCAAAATAATAAATGCCTAAGGCATAACGCTTCTGCTGGACATCAGGATAATCAGTAGTACCAAAGGTCAGGCCATTGTGGAATACATTGTCAATTAAGTAGTTTGTGGAGTTTCCAAAAGGGTTCTGCTCAACAAGCGCATCCAGGTCTCTTAAGTCAATGCCAGGCGCTCGTGATTGTATACGGGCTCGGTGAATATGATATGGCTCATCCATTTGAGGATCTAATCATTGTCCTTATATAAATCTTTCCTTTTAATACCACTAAATAGTAGTATCACTTAATCTTATTATGTTTGAAGAATTCAGACGCAGATGTCATCTTTTTGCAATCTGAGCATTGAAAAATAGCCTCACCGCCGGGGCTCGGAAACTGGCTGTCCTGAATGTTTGTTTTGTTGCACTTGGGGCACTTTAACTTTAACTCCCCGAAACTGAAGAATTGATTGCATTCCTTGCAGAAGAAAACCGCCTCACTGCAGCGCAAAAGCTTGTGTGAGGGCCCGCCGCAGTATGGGCAAAAGTTAAGCTCAGCCATTCTGCTTTGCAATCAGGTATTTTTTCGGATTGATATCCAGATCAAAGAACTCATCAGCGCCTTCCTTGACCTTTGAAGAACTGCTTTTGCCGAACGCCATCACTTCAACCTTGCATCCTACAGCTCTTCTCAGGTGTTCAATCAGATCCACAAAATCCCCATCTCCCGAAAGCAGGATTATAACATCAAGCCGTGGCGCAAGCTCGATGATATCCATCGCTATGCCGATATCCCAGTCACCCTTCTTTGCTCCTCCATAAAATATTTGAAGGTCTTTGGTCTTTACTTCAAAACCTATGTTCTTCAAAGCTTCAAAAAAATTGCCTTCATCCTTCATGTCTGCTTTTATCGCATAGGCGATTGCCCTGATCAGGCTTCTTCCTTTTACAGCATCCTTCAGCAGCTGGGTAAAATTGACCTTGTTGCTGTACAGGTGCTTGGCAGAATAATAGAGATTCTGCACGTCAACGAAAACTCCCACTCTCTGTTGTTTGTTTATAATCATAGTGCACCTCACAGTTTTTGTATGCTTTCTTTTATGGTGTCGGCAGATTTCAACAGAGCCCCTTTAGAGGCATTATCCAGCCTAACCTCAATCACTTTTTCAACACCATTCTTGCCTAATTTTACCGGAACTCCGGCAAATATATCCTTGAGTCCATACTCTCCATCGAGATATGCTGCAGCAGGAAGTATCCGCTTGCTGTCCTTGACGATTGCCTCAACCATCTCTGCGATGGAGTAGCCAGGCGCATAGAATGCAGAGCCTGTCTGCAGATATTTTACAATCTCTGCTCCGCCGTCCCTTGTTCTTTGCACAAGCTCATCAATCCTTTTCTTAGGCAGGAGCTGCACCAGTGGAATCCCCGCTACTGTCGTGTACTCTACCAATGGCACCATAGAGTCCCCATGGCTGCCCAATACCATAGTTTGGATATCTCTAGTCGAAACATCCAAAGCTTCTGCGATAAATGCTCTGAATCTGGTGGAATCCAGGACACCTGCCATCCCCATGACCTTGCTTGGTTTGCAGCCCAGTTCCTTGAACATTAGATAAGTCATCACATCTAGAGGATTAGTAACCACAATAACAATTGCCTGGGGAGCATATTGTTTGATGTTTGCAGCGACAGAACGAACTATCTTGGCGTTTATCTGCAGCAAGTCATCTCTTGACATGCCTGGCTTTCTGGGCAATCCTGCTGTCACAACCACAATATCTGAGCCTGCCATGGCAGCATTGTCATTAGATCCTGTTATTTTAGTATCCACGCCCTGAAGAGGAGCTGCTTCAAGCATGTCCAGGCCCTTACCCTGGGGGATTCCTATGGCGATGTCCAGCAGCAAAACATCTCCCAATTCCTTTTCTGCAATTGCCAGGGCAGCTGTTGCTCCCACATTGCCTGCTCCGATAACCGCTATTTTCATATCATATCCCATTGACATCCTGTCCAAATCCGCATTTTGAGCATAGTAATCTCCCACTAACATAAGAAAGACTCAACGATCCGCATTTAGGGCATCTCTTCACTTCAGTAAATCCCGGTTTTCTCCCCACTTCCATTCTGTAAAGATTCAAATGAAGATGGTATATAAAGTTTGTGGGAAATGAAACAAGGTTATGTTGCGTAAGCGGTGGGTGAAGTAGGTGGTGCGTTATGGGTGGTAACAATGGAATGACCTTTTTGAAATATGGTTATTACTAACCAGCCAATACACGAACTAAACAGAACACTAAAAACAGGAATATACCAATAAGTTTATAAAGAATCTTTCACTTTCTCATTTTATGATTGTTGCAACTTGGTCAAGGGAGGGATGAATATGAAGATAGAAGATGTATTGTTAATAACACTTGAAAGCGGAATGGCTATGCGTAAGAAGGATATTCTCATTCAGTCAAAGGTTGGACGAAATGTTCTCGGCGGTTACCTCAGAAGCATGTGTAGAAAGGGTTTGATTTCTCGACTAGGGTATGGTGAATACAAAATCGAAGAATCTGGAAAGAAAAGGGCAGATTTTGTGAAGGAAAAATATACCATTGAAGAACTTAGTCCAAAAGAACGCCAAAAACAAAGGAAGGTTCAACTTACCAC
>DATDXC010000012.1:0-19991 GCA_035289425.1 Candidatus Nanoarchaeia archaeon | reverse complement strand
TTGGTAATCTCAACAGCAGTGCCGGTCAAAGCATGGTCACCGTAGTTAGCCAGTACCTGAGCTGCGTTTCTAGTGTCGATTGCACTATAACCAGCTACGACCAAAGCTACGTTCTCGCCATTGTCGAACAACAAGATTCTTCCCTTTCCAGAGCTGAATCCAGTTGTGCAATCAGCAGGGTTACCCATAACTTCCGCAGCTACTGCGTTAGCGCAAGGTCCACCTACAGCGATGACGTTTTGTGCCGTAACATCAGTTACTTCTGAAGCCAGCTTTGTTGCGCCAACTTCGATCTTGCTGATGGTGACTGACTCAACAGCTTCGGTGCTACCAGCTGCACTGATGACTACAGTTCCTGCAGTGAAGTAAACTTCAGGCGTTCTCTGCTTGTCTGGATACTCATAGATGAGATCCTGTGGGCTTCCTGAAGGCTGTTTGTATGTTATGAATCCACCTAAGGCGGTGTATCCATAGCTTACTTCTTCCTGATCTTCAGGTGTCAACAGGCTTAATCCATCAAGATGAGCCATTCTGACTTCTGGTCCAGTTGTTGCTGTTATGTTGTAAACTACCACAGTTGGTGCGACATCTTCATAGTCGTCTGCATCGGGTGTCGATATGTTTATCTTCAAACCACTTGCAACACCAGTGAAGTTACCATACCTGCCTGCAATAGAGCCGTTGTATCCACCGAACCCTATCTCTGCACCGTACTTGGTCGTTATTGCAACATCGGTTGAACCGATTGCACCGTTTCCGCCGAGATCAACGGTTATGTTGAAGTCATTGGTCGTGTCCAAGCTATCGTTGACTACCAAGAAGTCTTGTCCGCCAAGCCTGATCTTAGTTGAGTCATCAGTATACTTGTACGACTTTACGATGTTCTCATTGCTTCCAACATTCTCGAATCTGATCTGTGGATCAGTGTCCGATGACTTGTCAGCTCCCTTGTATCTGAGAACCCAGGTGCTTCTCTGGCCGCGCTGCTCAGTGGTGTCAGACACTACAAAGTAGTCGTTCTTCTTGATGTCTCTTCCTTCGCTCAACACAAAGTTGTCATTGCTGTCTCCCATCTTGAGTAACGAGGTGTTGCTTGCATATGCAATTGGCACGCTTACCGTGTTGCCGTCAGCATCCATGAACTTAAGGTCATAAGTTCTTGAACCGCTGGACTTGACACTGATTGGGTCAACGTTTGCAGATGTCAATCCTCTATACTCAATGTCCCAGTTACCGGTGAACAAAGCCTCAGGCTCGTCCATCTGCTCGCTGAGTTTCTCGCCAGCACCTACATAGAAGTCATCGTCTGCGGTGACGTTCATCAAGATGCTGTCGATCTTGACCTCTGTTCCAGAGCTGCTGGATGCGTCAATTTCGACATTGACATCATTTACTGACTCCCCATCAACCTCAAGTTGCTGAGTGCCGCCATCTCCAACCGCAGTGAACTGCTGGTCTTCCAAGACTAGCTTGGATGCTCCCAAGTAGAATTCTACTAGGTCTTGAGATACATCTCCTGCTTCGTTTGGTAAGATGCTCTTGACACCAAGGTATGTTCCATCAGCAAGCTTTTCAGTGTCGCCTACTACCATGGCATCAGTTGACTCTCCATTGACCACAAACTTGGCATAGATTGTACCAGTATCAGTTATGATAGGTACTGTAACTTCATACTCTTTGCCGTTTATGGTAAAGGTCTTTGTCTCTCCTTCCTGCATGTTAGCAAGGACCGGACCGGACATCAAAGTAAGTTTGACTCCAGCGGCTGTAGAGTGGGCCTTGATTATGGTAAACTCTTCACCAATTAGGGTGAGTTTCTCGTTCTCCAAATCATCCAAGTTGGAAGTGGTGTCAGTAGTGGTGTTGTCAGAAGCCAATGACTTCGTAAACTCGATCTCATACTGTAAGATCAACGAGCTGCTGGGGAAATACAAGAAATCAGCTGTCGCATCATTGTCGTCTTCCACATAGTATACATAACCCTTCTCTGCTGCGTCCACTGCTTTCACTTCTTGGATGAAGTTGAAGTACTGATGATATGGTGCTATACCCTTATCATTGTCTACTTCTCCATCAGCCAGAGCATCAAGTTCATCATCACCGATTGAATTGGTGACGTTCCTGAATGTCTCCTGCTTCTGCAGTGTGATTGGGTTTTCTGTAAGCTCTAATGTCTTAGAGGTTGTCCCAACTTTCCATGCATCTCCTTGAACAGTGACGGTTACACCGCTTGCTGTTCCTGCTTTGGTTGTTGCGCTGAACTGCAAGCTTGTTGCAATATCAGTCACACCAATAACGTCTTCTGCTGCTGCCTTGTCTCCTACAACCAACACACCACTAAACTTTCCATCCGCTACGAATGGACTTGGGTAGTCAGTTAGACCAGCTGCCATTGCTCCCATGATGGTTGCACCAACCATGGTAACACCGGCGCCTAAAGCAGCAATCTTTCTAATTGCTTTCCTTAGTTTCATTTGCCTAAACACCTCATTGTTTTTATTTGGCTATCTATTGTTTGGCTATCTTATATAATTCCTAGAAGCCTGATCGTATCCATAGCTATGGCTTCGCAAGTATATTGAATACGATTATTTATAAATGTTTATATTCTATATAAGATAGTTTATATAATATATATCATAGCAGTATATGTTCTGCCTTTCTATGATATGCTGAACACATTCTAAAATAAGCCGGCGATACAAATGACCCCCCAAACCAGAAGGCCAGGAAGTTGAACCGCAGCGCTTTGGTTAGATTCTCAACCAGGCTCATCACCTGCAGCAACCAGTTTTTTCTTAATCTGCTCTTTTATTTTATTGGTATAAAGGCAGAACTGAATTTCGGCCTCCTTCCAATCTGCTTGGTTGACAGGTGTGCCATAATAATTGATGCCATTCCTTCTTGTCCTTACCTTTTCAAAAAAATCCCAGCTGAATGCGAGTTCAGGATGCTTCTCGCAGAAATAAGCAAACAAGCACTGGTGGTTAACTGATTTTATCTTTTCAAATCTCAAGTAAGCTTCAACAAGCTCGTGCAATGCATCATAGTATAGCTTGTAAACGCTGTTCCATTGGCTGTTGTCTTTCTGAATATTTTTCTGTAGGAAATTCCCGGCCGCAATATCGCCTTCAGCAATGGAAAGAGTGGACTTGATTTTTTCCATATCCACATTTTCAACGGGTATTAAGCGGCCTTCTCTTTTGCATTTTGCAAATGCTTCTTTTTGAGTGAGGAATTTAGGCATGCATGTCCACCTTCACAAAATCCATATCGCCTTTAATGAGGTTTCCTTTAATAATGTTTTTGATTAAGCCGCTTCCTAGCTTATCTAATTCCTGCTTGTTGCCTGCTATAAAAAGCTGGATGTCCCTATGCAATTTCATTTCATATTTTGCTATGCTCAAGCCTTCCGGATCGCCGAAAATGAATATATCAATATCAGATTTCTTGTACCAGTCAGACCTTACAAAGCTCCCAAATAGGATAACTGTTTTGGCTTTGCCAAGCGATGAAAGATGATTCAGTAATCCGGAATCATATAGTTTATTCGATGCAAACAGCCTCTTCTTGTTTTGATAAGAAGGCGACTGATAATTGCTTAGGTAATAGGGCATTCTTCCTCTTTCTTTTACCCTCTTGATAAGCTCTTCTTTAAGAAACCTCTTCAACCAATTATCCGCTTTGCTTCTGGCTATTTTAGATTGTTTGGCAATCTCCTCAAAATGCCATTCCTTGGTCGGATTGTCAAAAAACAGTTCCAGCACCCTATCTCCTTTGCTCCTCATAATAGTACCGATAATAGGTACTATTATATAAGCCTTGTTGTTTTCAGGGCTCCAGGGCATTACCGAGCCAGCAACAGAAACTGCGTGCTTTGGGGGCATTTTGCTTGCACTTTTTAGTGGAATTGTAATTCCATTAGCCCTTAACTATTATTTTTGTTAGGGAGATAATTCTCGTTTAGAATCTCTATTATAGCAAATCACTTTAATAATCGGAAATTTGTTTCCAGCAAAAAGTGATTTGCTTATTAGGAAATAACTTTACTACCATTTTTGACTTGCGAAAATTAATGTTATTTCCTATAGTATGGCTCACTTTAAAATCATAAACAAAAAGAAAAAAATTATTTTTTCCTGGAGTTGATGAAGTAGAGCGAAACACCAACAATCAACGCTACAACCAGTATAGCTATGATAACCGGCAGCTTGCTGGTTCCACTCTTTGGAGCATTATCATCCTGCAATTGAGAATCTGCAGATGAAGGTACCTCGGGAGCTTCTATTTCCTGCTGAGGTTGTTGGGCTGCATCTTCTTCAGATGGCTGTGCTGCTGAGGGAACATAGGTGCAATCTTGGCTTTCATCAGGTTTATCAGTTGAAGTGTCACAATTATTCTTGTCAACGCATGTTCTAGTCTGTTCTCCAGATGATTTGCAGCTTGACCATGCAGTGCAGAGCCATCTTGTTACACAATCAGTTGTGGAGCTCGAAGAGCTGCTTGGTGTGCTACCGCCACCCGTGGGGCCACCTGTGGAAGTTACAGCACTTTCAGCTGCCCTAAAGGTGGTAAAGTGGCTTACATTAAAAATGAAGTAGAGGTCAGCAGTTATGTCGATGACAGTGCATTTTGGCTCAGTCGAAGTGGTACAATCATTATATACGCCAGTAGCACCGAAATCAAATTGTGGTTTGGGAGTGGTAAAGCTCAAGTCAAACAAAGTGATATTCGCACTCCTGTTTATTCCGCTATTGCGTGATGAATTCACGAATATCATGTTACTGCTGATATTGATATCATTGGTTAGGCTTTGCCCAGATCCGTTCACATTGGCACGGAACCTGATGATACCTTCTCCAGAATCCATGAAATTGATCCTGGCACCAGAACCATTAAAGGAGTAATTGTCTAAGAACGTATCAGTTATCCAGATGCCTTTGACACCGGCTTTATTCAGTATCCTTAAGTCTCTAAATAACTTGCTGGTGTTAGCAACCTTGACACTCGATAGATTCACATCACTGGTTCCGTCGATAGTGATAGCATTGAACCTGGAGTTATTGAGAACTGTATTTTTGATGGTGTTGTTTCCGCTCGTATTGATCACGATAGACCAATTGGTGTTATTTATGGTAACGCCAGTGACTATGGTGCCATTTGAACTTCCGTTAATAAGGATTCCAAATGCCATGGTGTAATTTATCCCAATCGTGACATTGCTGATAGTTGCGTTACGGGCTCTGTGCAGTTCAATGCCTTTGCTAGTAAAGGTGTTATTCATCTGTATTCTGCAATTCTTTATAGTAACCCCACTTGCATTCACAAAGATACCAGGTTTTGCGACGCTTCGGTTGATGATTGCAAAATTCTTGCAGTCAAGCGTTATGTTGTCAGCTGAAATGTTAACGCCTACTCCCACCGTGAAGTTATCGATATTCTTGGTCAGATTATACTGCCTGTTAGGGGAATTCAGGACAACAGCAGTTCCATTGAGAGCTAAGC
Organism: Candidatus Nanoarchaeia archaeon; assembly: GCA_035289425.1. Lineage (GTDB taxonomy): Archaea > Nanobdellota > Nanobdellia > Woesearchaeales > DATDXC01 > DATDXC01. The sequence goes on along the minus strand of DATDXC010000012.1, from coordinate 14,486 downwards.
TTTCGCCAATGCTATAGGTAGACCACCCAGTTACATTGAAAATAACAGTTGCAAGCTTTAGAGAAGTATGGTTTCTACATCGGGGTGCCTTACAGCTTCCTTCATTTTCTAGAATGACTGGATTGACAATTCTGCTTGTTGCCACCCGGTATAAAGTGACGTTGGCGTTAGCATTAAGTCCGCTATTCAGATTGGATGCAGCAGTGATGGAATTGTTGCTGGCTCTCACATGATAGGTCAAATTGTTTCCTGATCCATTGATCATGTGTACGAACATAGCTCTTCCATAAGTATAAGCAAAATTGACCCTGGCACCCTTTCCAGCGAATGTATAATTTCCTAAGCTGCTATTTATGATCCAGGTTCCATTAATTCCTGCAGTAACATACCTGATGTCGTAATGGGAAACATTTCTGCTTGTTACCGACACATTAGTTAAGTTATTGTTGGATGAGGTAACTGACTTGATATAGATACCATCCTGTCCAGAGTTGTTTATCTTAAAGTTTGTGAAGGAATTGTTGGCAGATGCATTGATATATATAGACTGCGCATTGCTGTTTCTTACTGCAGCATCCTGAAAGCTGATATTGGTGGATCCGGCAAATAGTCGTATGCCAACTTCATTGCCTGTTGAAGTGATATTATTAAGGATAGCATGCTTCGTGTTGTTAACCTCAAGGCCATCTCCAACATTAGAACTCAGCCAAGCATTCACGAGAGTAGTATGGGTTCCATTGATGGTTATAGCAATACCATCATCTCCATTGGAATTTGCAGTGATATTCTTTAAAGTGTTATTGGCGGAGTTCTTCATAAGCTGAATTCCATCCAAGGTGTTGCTGCTTGCCGTTACATTCCAAAAAGTGATGAATTCTGACTGGTAGAGAAAAATTCCATGCTCAGTATTGCTATTTGCGATAACTTCTCTGAACGTGTTGTTTTGGCTGCTGAATAGATAAATTCCGCTTTTGGTGTTTGAATTTGCCGTTACATTCTTCAGCGTTACCAGCTCGCTTGTATTCAGGACTATACCATACAAAGTATTAGAGCTTGCTGTCACATTAGTCAAGGTTATATTGGCGCTTTTATTGATCCAGATTCCGCTATGAGCGTTTGAATTAGACGTTACATTGAACAGGGTAAAGGTCGCATTCAGACCTTTTCCAGCTGCGCCATTAGTGATGCTGATTCCGGTAAAAGCGCTTTGCACAATAGTACTATTAATTGTGACATTAGTAGCGGTTACAAGCTGGATGCCGATACCGCCTGCAGTATTGCTTCCAGTAATATTACAATTGATAATTGAGGTATTAGATGCATTTGAATAGATAACCGGTTGCGCGAGTGTGGTGTTCCTGATGTAATAACCACGGCAATTGAGCTTGACATTATTTGCAGTAACATTGTAACAACCAGTAAGGTTAAACTTATTTCCCTGAATATTCAAAGAAAGGTTATAGGTGCCTCCGACGTTATCGAGTTTTCCACAGGAAGAGATGTTTCCCTTAGTTAATGCCGAAACAGCTTGTGCCGCAACAAACACGGCTATTACAAATATCAACAAAAGTATATATCTCTTAGTAGAAGTTCTCATCCGATCACCCTTTTTTTATAAATAAATAGTCTCAAGTTAGTTAAACTCGGTTTATTGAAACGCTTATTTATAAAGCTTTCGAGAAAGTTATATACTCCAGAATATAGTTTAATGTAATAGGGAGGTAGTTTAATTGACGCGTCCCTAACCATCGCTGTTAAAAACCTTATCGGTTACCTTTCAAGAAATATGTTTAGGTTTAGGCAAATAGTAAGAGAGAAAAAATTATTCTTTTGCTAAGAAACTCCACCAAGGCTTTTCGGTTTTTTCAATAATTCCCGTTTCTGCATCGATTTGGCTTTTTATTGCCATCTCCGCGTTAATAAAACCAATAACTTTCACTTCTTTCGTACCAGTAATTTCATACACGGGTTTTCCAACATCTTTTAATTCAATTTCATAATTCTTTAATTGTAATTGGTTTATTGCAATATCTGAAGCGGTTGATGGCATTATCTTTACTTCTTTATTACCTTGTGAAGTCTCCATCAACAGTTTTTTCTCCTCAATTACTAACTTCTTTGAAGTTTTTACCAGCGTTAATCCTTCTGTTATGGAGATGCTATCCTCTGCAACTTTCTCAACTGAGATGCTAATTGAGCCCTCAGAAGTAGAGATTTCAACTTCAATGGGCTTTTGTTGTGTTGTTGGACAGGTTATAGTGTCTCCATCACAAATGCAATCTACCGGACATATCTTTGCAGGACAGGAATAGATTGGGCAACCATCAGAATCTACTTGGCCAGTATCTGTTCCGCCTATGCATGCAGTGCATGCTTTTATAGGATCTTGTAAAATCTTAGTTTCTATAGCGCTTATCTCAATAACTCTTCCAGTAATCGGAAGAGCAAAAGCAAGATTTGCGATAGTTAAAATAATAATAGCCAATAAAAATCCAGACAATATTTTTTTATTGTTTTTCATGTGTATTCCCTCCTGAAAGAGTGATGATTGTTATTCAAGTATCTATCGGTAACTTTTATTGAAGTTGAACTTATTAAAGCTTCCGATTTGTTCTAACCGGTTCATTACACAAAAACGAGACCATTCATAGTGTAGGAACCTCCTTCAGGTCTTAAAAGTAAGAATTTTATTCTATATAAAAAGAAATTATCAACAACCCTTACTCCAGTATCTTATAAAACGTATCGAAAATCGGCACATCAGTTGTTATTTGGTGGAACTCCATGCCTAGGTTAAGGCATTCCTGCTAACAGGAGCGCCATCCATCAATGGAAAGATTTATAAACAAGTGGAAGTATATACTTCCAAATGGAAAGAGAATTAGCTATTTTAAAGCCATTCTTTGAAGCGCCGAACAGGAAGTATAGCATCAGACAGCTCTCCAGAATACTTAAGATAAATCACACGACAGTCAGGCAGCATCTGAATGCATTTGTCAAGAAAGGATTTCTCTCACTAAAAAAAGAAGGAGTGTACTCTTTTTACAGCATACTAATGTCAAAAAAGACATTAAACCTGAAGCTATACTACAATCTAGAAAAAGTTAGAAAATCGGCTCTGGTTGAGGATTTGGAGAAAGCATATGACTTACCGGTCATAGTATTGTTTGGAAGCTATGCAACTGCTACTGATGATGAAGATAGTGATATAGATATCTGCATCGTATCTAACATCAAAAAGGAGTTCAAGACAGAGGGATATGATAAAGTGCTAAATAGGAGAGTAAGCCTGCTCAGGTTCAGTAAGGATTCATGGGATAGCGCAAAAAAATCAAACCAAAATCTGGTAAATAGTATCTGTAATGGTATAGTATTATCCGGAGAGTTGGAAATTGTATGAATTTCGAGAATAGCCTGATAGACGGCAAAGCGAAAAGGGTATCCCCCAACAAGATAAGGGCATCCAGCATATTTAAGTCTTCGATTCAGGCGATTGAAACAGCCCAGGCCATTCAACTGAATCACAACACAGTAAAGTCCATATTAAGAGAACTCTATGAGGGGCTCAGAGAATATTGTGAAGCGATTGGCTATCTGAGGGGATATAAATTCCTTGACCACGAGTCGATTGGGTATTTCTTAAGGGACATCCTCAAAGAGAACTCAGTTTCAATGAAATTCGACCGCTATAGGAGGTTACGGAACGGCATAAACTACTATGGGGAAGATATCAACATCGAGACAGTGAAGGAAGCAACTGTCGAAATACCGGAGTTAGTTGAAAAATTGAAAAAGTATTCAGAAGAGTAAGTCCCTATTCCAGTATCCTATAAAAAGTGTCGAAAATCGGCACATCAGTTGTTATCTGGTGGAATTCCATGCCCAAATTATTGCATTCATTTTGAATGCGGGCAGTGTGGTCTTCAAGCAGCTTCTGATAATCCATACGGAGCTTGTTGCTGATATAAGTCCGCATCTTGTCGCCGCTCTCACTGTCCTTAAGGTTGAAATCTCCGCTCAAATTAAGGTCTTTTTCAACAGAATCTAAGACTTGTATGATCTTGATTTCATGATTGCCCAGGCACTCAAAAGCTGCCTTGATTTCATCCATAGGGTACAAGAAGTCTGAAGTGATGATCAGCATTGACCTGCTCCCAATCAGTCTTTTGTACTGCAGCAGTGCGTCCTGCAGCTTAGAAAATCCCTTGGTCTTCATATTATTAAGATAGCTTATCATAGAGGCAAGCTGGGACATCCCCCGACGAGGCTGGAACACTTCCAGATCCTCAGAAAACGTGGAAAACTGGAATTTCTCATTCTCTTTCATGGCAAGGTACGCAAAGCCAACTCCAATCATCGCAGCATAATCAAACTTGGAAATCGGTTTCCCAAAATTCATGCTGTTGGAAGCATCCATGATGATATGCACATTCAGGCTTCTCTCTTCCTCATAGGTCTTGATGTATAAGTCATCGGTCCGTGCGAAAACCTTCCAATCAATTGCCCTAAAATCATCGCCCGGCGCATAAATTCTGTGATCCTTAAAGGTAACTCCCCTGCCAAACGCAACGCTTCTTCTTGGACCAGAATAGCTGGAAGTTACTCTTTTATTCACCACAAGACCAAACCTGCCTAATTGATCAAGGAAGCCTGAATCAATCATTTTACCTTTTCAAGTAGTGCTGTTACGGCATCATCGGTTGTCATTCCCTTTCGCTCTGCCTCGAAATTCAAGATGATCCTATGCCTCAGCACAGGATACACTAATGATTTGATATCGTCGCTGCTCACGTGATTCCTACCCTGGATGAGGGCTCTGGCTTTGGCAGCAAGTACAAGACCTATAGAGGCTCGAGGGGATGCGCCGAACTGAATGAGCTGTTTGTTAGATCTTGTTGCTGCGATAATCTTAAGCACATACCTTTTCAGATCATTGGCTATGGGGACTTCCCGCGCCAATTCCTGGAGATGTATCAGATGATCTTTATTAAGCAGAGGCTTAAGTCGAGGTGGCGTATACACCCCAGCATACATGTCCACTATCTTTTCTTCCTCTTCAATAGAGGGATACCCTACTTTTATCTTCAGCAGGAAACGGTCAGCCTGCGCCTCAGGCAAGGGATATGTCCCTTCCTGTTCAATGGGGTTCTGCGTCGCAAGGACAAAAAAAGGCGGATCCAGTTTAAAGGTTTCATTTCCGACAGTGACCTGCTTCTCCTGCATGGCTTCCAGCAAAGCTGATTGCGTCTTGGGGGTTGCCCTGTTTATCTCGTCCGCTAAAACGATATTGGCGAAGATTGGCCCTGGCTGGAATTTGAAGTTTCTTTTTCCGCCAGTCTCCTCTATGATATAGGTTCCGGTGATATCTGAGGGCATCAGGTCTGGCGTGTTCTGGATTCTTGAAAACTTCATGTCCATCAGCTCAGACATCGTCCTGACTGCAAGCGTCTTAGCCAATCCAGGATAGCCTTCCAGGAGGGCATTGCTATTTGAAAGCAGAGCTATCATGACCTGCTCCATAAGTTCGCGCTGTCCTACTACTACCTTTCCAACCTCTGCATAGAGTGTGTCAAACACATGTTGGTAATTCTTCATGCTATCACCTCATTGACCATAGTTTGTTTATTCATATTATTCATATATATCACCTCAGTTTTCCGCCAGCTTAATGAAATAGTTCTTGACAAGCTCCTGTTTATCGATAGGTATGTTGTTTCTAAGTACGCAGTCAGAATCGCACTGCTGCAGCAGATCAACTTCATCCGGGAATTTGTCTTCAAACTCTCCCTCAGGAATGTCTGTCTCCTTGCGTACATTGGTAAGCTCAAAGCTCAGTGACTGCAGCTCCACATTCAACTCTTGGTTTCCCAGCTGTGCTATGCTCTCCTCTCCAAAGATATCATTGAAATCTCCTTCACCAGCAGAAGGAGTATCGCTATCCGATGTGTCATTGGTTGCCCCCCCGGTCAGGAACCGATAGTCTTTGAGGACCGTAGTCCAGGAGGGGAATAATACGCTCAAATACATGATGACTATAATCGCGATGGACAACAGCAGGGCTGCCAGAACCTTGCGATTTGTCTTCCTGACATTAAAGAAAGAAGAAGTGGACACTTGGGATAAATCATGGACAACTTCTTCCTGCAGTTCTGCGACAACTGCATTTTCCAGGTAGAGATTGTCAGCTGCAGTGCGTAATTTCTCACTTAAGGCTGGATTCACATGCTCTACCACAATCAGCTTTTCATTCTCGCGCTTCTTGTCAAAATCACGCTTGTAGACATAGGCCAAATAGCCAAGGGCAGGCAAAATCCCGAAAAGCTCATGCACATTCCAGACATGCATTATTCTCATTAGCATGAGAATCAAGAATGAAGCGAGGAACACGATGATAGCATTCAAGATATCTTCAAAGAGCAGTATCGAATCTAAGGATTTGTATATGTCTTGTATGCCCTGTCCAAAATTTTTCATATTAGGTTCCCCGGCAGATAGCCAATTCAGCTTGACACTGGTCGAGGTCATCCTCCAGTTCCTGATTGCTGTTTTGTAGGCTATCTATTCTATTATTGGCGCTTACTAAATCAGCCTGAGCCTGGCTTAAGAGAGTCTCCTTCTGGCTTAAGGTAGCTTGAGCCTGCACCAGCGCTGCCTTTGACTCGGTCAGCTCCCTGCTCAGAGTTGCCTTATCTGCCTCTAGCTTATCTTTCTCATCTCTGACCTGGGTGAAACGCTGGCTGAGATCTCCCACAGTATCCTGTTGTTCCTGTATCACTTGAGTAGTATTGGCTAACTGTGTTTTTTTAAGCCCCAATTCTTCAGTTACCCGTTCAAGATTCTGGACCTTTTCCTGATACTCCTGCGATAAGTTGCTAAACCAGTGCTGGTAGAGGAACGTAACTCCTATGACCAAAATAACTACAGTTAACACTAATGAAAGCAAAATGAAATTAACGTCTTTTTTGATGAATCCCATGGGTATCACCTTCTTGAAAGCACATTCTCTCGCAATCGCCTCATGACGATCTCAAGCAGCAGCAGGATTGCTGCTGCAAGCACAAAAGGCCAGCGATAGTACACTGTATCAATCTTGACCCGCTGTGCATAGGTCTTCACTGCCTCAACAATGCTGTCTGTATCCTCAGGATCAAACACTCTGCCGCCGGTCAATGTTACCAAATCCAAGAGCTCCTGATTGATGCCTATATTTAGATACTCATCATTATAGTTCACGGCAACATCAGCTCCGAGTATCTGGATAAAACCGGTCTCAATGGGATTAAAAGGCGCAGTATATAAATTATTTCCTATCTTCGAAAAAGCAAGGTCTGACTTAGGTGGATTATCAGATATTACTTTTATCTGTCCGGGCTTATTGATGGCAGTATCTTCAATGCTCACATCAAAGTCGAGATTTCTGCCAGGATCACCAATTGCATAGTTGATGCTTCTGGTTACGAGCTTTGAATTCTGCTTCTTTAACAACGCGGCAGCCCACTTGCTGCCATCGTCAGTCGAGACTGCAACAACCCTGCCCAATCCAAAATTGCTGACGGTAATGATGGGGTTCCCCGCAGCAGTAGCCAATATGGTCCGTGCGCCTGATTTGGGGACAACATAGTTGAAGCCGCTGATTGAATCAGTAATCTCAAGATCCCCCCGGGTTATCCAGTGGTTGGAATCGAGAATTCGTAAATTGAAAGCTTCATCTTCCTTCGGCTCCTCACCGAATAATATGCGTATGTTCTGGGCTTCAGAAGGCTCAAAGTAAAGGCCATTACCGATGTCAACGAGTGACTTGAGGAATGCTTCATTGGTCCCTTCACCGATGCCCATGGCAAAGACAGTGATGCCCTGCTTAGACAAGGTCTTAGTAAGATCAAGCGCTGCAACACTGCCTGCATCCAAACCGTCACTGATGGCTATGATGTTCTTGCTCCCCTCAGCGCCTTCTAAAATGAACTGGGCCCTGCGAAGTCCCTGGAAAATCAATGTTCCTCCGCCAGCTTGCAAAGATCGTATTTTGGTCACTAAATCAGATTCCTTATCGCCAAGCCTGGATAGGGGTGAAATAAGATGGGACGCATCATTGAATGCTACTACTGCAATGCTGTCTTCAGGACGCATGTCTTCAATGACACCCAATGCCAAGGCTTTCTGCACATCAAGCTTTGAGCTGCCTGATAGACTGCCAAAGCTCAGGCCTGCTGTCCCAGATATATCAATAAGCAAAACAACATTCACATCAGACTTGGCTTCTGTCTCTGGTACACCTACTCGCACCGGAAGCAAGCCTTCGATAAGATAAGAAGACACTTGATAAAATCCCTTATCGTATGAAGTCTGCCCGCCAATGACCACCAGCCCATTGCCGTCTGCAACAAATGCAGTAAGCTCATCAACTTTATCTGCAAGCCCATCTGCTTTGATATCATTGAGGATTACTGCATGATAGCTGCTCAAATCATCCGGCACATGATCCTCAAGCCTCAGTTCATATAATTCTTTCAGGCCAGCCAATAGGGGTGATATTTTCTCTGACACAAAAAGCACCTTGGGCTTCGGTATCACCTTAATGGTTTTATAGAATACATTATTCTGGGGAAAATGATCAGCAGCATTTATGTGAGCTTCAATTTTATGATACCCTGCGCTGAATGCCCTGGTAAAGGCCTCCTGCTCCGCATTCTTGCTGTTGATGATGTTAGCACCGTCAACCATTACCTCTAAATTGTATGCAGGCACATCTCCTACCTTAGTAACCTCCACCACATAGGAATTCTGTTCTCCGGTAATGACCTGACCTGGCCCTAAAATCTGGACAGAAGCATCTGCAGCTATGGGTGACATCTCTACCGTGCTTACCGTTGAGTTAAGGCTGGCCGCAAACAGGATGACATCTCCCAAGACCCGGCCATAATTGTTCTGTCCATCAGAGATAATGAGGATGTTATCATCTCCGCTCATATGGTTCAACAGCCCATCCCCGATAGCTGACTTCTCCTTAGAAGCAATGTATTGCAGCTTAACCGGAATTCGCTCATTCAAAGCGTTTGCAAGCTTGGGGGCGATGGTTTGGTCAAAGAGATCGAAGCTTGATGAATTATCAGCTAATATCAACAAAGATATATCGCCAGGCACGGTAATGCTTTTTTCAGTGAATGGAGAGGCAAGAGCGAATAAAAGCAATAAGATAAGTATGCTTCTTGAGATGAGGAGAAACTTTTTATCCTTCTTCTTTGCAACCAGATACTGCTCCTTCTCCTCCTCAGTCTTGAAATTGATGAAATTCTTCTTTAACAAGAAATACAGACCAATGATCAGCGGAATAGCAAGCAGCACCAGCTCAGGCCTTGCAGCGCAGTACTTGCCAATGCATATCTTGAGGCTCATAAGTCTCCCCTCTGCTTCAGGTAGAATATTTCAATAAACAAGAGCACCAGGACCAAACTGGTCAAGATGACCTCAACTTCGATCTTTTTCTTCTTTACTTCGCCGCCCTGAGTAAATGACTTATCCTGCTCAATATCTTCAGATGCCTGAGAGATATCACTTTCTTTTTCATTGAGGAGATTAACAGCTATCTTCCTGCTAACGAGCTCGTAGATGCCGTGCTCATCCAACAACAGCTTTGATGTTTCAATAGAAGCGCTCGGTGTTTTGACTGTTTGCTGTGGCACTGTCAGGATATCCCCTCCCCGGAAATTATAGTCTCCAATGTCTTCAGTCCTCACCAGGAAATTGATGAGGTCATCCCAAAATATAGGGTATGAACTCAGCGAATTAAAGTCGGACTTATCATCGATTATGCCATAATAGAACACATTCCCCTGTTGTGCAAGGATAGGACTGCCATCATTCGCCTCTGCAATCACCACAGTTTGCTCCTTGGCTTGTGCTCTCAGGTAGTTGTCCATGACAGTCGGGCATTCATTGCCCTGGAACTGGGAAGTGAACTGGTTGAACATCTTGAAACATACTCTGGTTCGGTTGCCTAATCCATCGATGGTGACGGGCAGTATTGAATCAAACGCAATTTTGCTTGAATCGGTTGTAGCAAGAGCCATGAGGTCTGTCTGGGCTGCGATGATGAGGGTCCCGCCATCTTCCACATAATTCTGAAGCTGCTTTATCCTGCCCCTCAAAAGCCCTTCCCTCTCCCCCTCCCTCCCGACATCCGAGAGGATTATTATTTCAAAATCATTGAAAGCAATCTGTGTGCTGTCAACCATATGCTCTAAGGGAGGGTGGCTGACGCTGAGGTCAACCGAATCAGATGATTCCAAAGCCGCAATTAGGCTGCTTTTCGATTTACTTGTTATCAGCAATACTTTAATCTTCTTGGTGGAAGGAGCACTAATATACAATACATTATCTAAAACAAGGTCATCCGAAGGCTCGATTTCGACACTGCTGATATCAGTCTGTGTCTCAAAAGAGATGCTCTCTATAGAGTTAGGAAGCAGGTGTACTTTCTCATCTCCGATAGCATTGCCGTTCTTGACGATTTTTACCACAATGTCTTCATCTTCCTTGTTGTAGTTTTTTATGAAGACACGTGCATTTTGTTTGGTCAGTTCCATGTCGACAATGCCTACATTTTTCGCCTCGCCACTGACATCAATGAAGTCAACCTCATTGCCCTTCGCAATCAATGCCCGTTTTGCCACCAGCAGATCAGTTGAGCCTTCGGTTTGCAGGAAGTCGCTGATCACCACTATCCTGCCTTTCTTTTCCTCCAGAATATCCTCGGCAAACAGGAGCGCATCCCCAAGATTAGTTGACGTAGCCTTGACACTCATTTTTTGAAGAATGGTCTGGGCCTCAATGGAAGTCCCCTGCTTGAGCAATGTAACAGGTATATTTCCTGCTGCGATGATGCTTACTCTCCCCGATAATGCTCCTTTGGCATGGCTCAGGGCTTTATCAAATCTGGTTGCAGTTCCTGACCTTGTCTGCATGCTGCCGCTCGTGTCAATTATGAGGATAGTGTTGTCTGATCCTACACTATAGGGGACTTCAAAAAAAGGTGCAGCGACAGAGAATGCAAGCGAAGCCAAGGCTATCAATTGGAGAATGAACAAAAGATTCCGCAACAATTTTTGAAGAAAAGAATTCTGCTTGAAGCTCTGATGCTCTTTCAATATAAACATCAGGGAAGGAATAGTCATATCCCTCGGATGAGGCCGTATGAGATAGATGATGATGAATGGAACTAACAAAGCCAAGGCAAATAATCCTAATGGATTCTGAAATACCATCTATTCCCTCTTTTTTGTCTTACGGTGAGTATGTACGGCAGTTATCAACGATGCTAAACCCAGAGCCAACAGGAGATACATGTGGACAATTCCCCAAAGATCCGCCTGGGGAGGCGAGACCATATCAGGCATATCGGCTGGCGCAGGAACGGTCTCAACCATATCCTCTTTAATAACATTATCTTTAGGCTCACAATCCTGGGTTTCTATCGGCTTATTGAAATCAAGATAACAGGTATTGCTTCTGGTGCATTCCCTAGTCTGAATGCCATCATCACATTCGCTCCAGTCAGAACATGTCCAAGTAGAAGTACAGGAACCGGATGAGGTTGCAGTGGTTGTAGTTGTTGTGGTAGCTGTTGACACCGCAGTCCCGAACACGCCGAATGAGCTGAATCGTGTGATATATGCAAAGACAAAATTGTTAGTGGTGTCAACTCCTCCGGGCAATTGGTACCAGGTGCTTGATGTAACATTGAACTTGTAAATCCTCAATGATGTTTCGATCAGGCCAGCAGCACTTACTTCTGCATCGGTATAGTATATCCTAATTGTAGCATTTGTCAGGTTGTTGTTGGTTTCATTATCTACTATAATGGATATAAACTTGTTAAGATCAACCACCCCTATTAGTGTAACCTGCTCAATATTTTCAGAGTACTCTACAACCGAAACAGAAGCAGTGACATTTGCTCCGGGAGTTATATTTAACCAAGTATGGGTAGCATTGGTTGCGTTAATGACGATAGACACATTGACAGTTAGATTAATGGATGAATTGGTAAATGATCCTTCGGCTGCTGAGGAAAGGGCTATAACTACTCCATTTTCCTTCTGCCGGGTATTGTTGGTGGTATCATTGACGAAAATGTCAACTATATAAGTCCCATCTGCAAATCCAGATGAATTCCATGAGGCGTTGTAAAGGTTGCTGCGGAAGGATAGATTTAATAGTGCAGTATTGTTCTCGTCTGGTTTCTGTATATATGCTCTGACTTGGCTGATATTTGCGTCGCTGGTGTTGATAGAAAGGTTGAATACAGTTCCTGCTGATCCCGATAAGGGAGTAACCCTTACTAAATTTACTGCGGGAAGAATCGTATCCCCAACCGTAACCTTATAGTAAAGCGAATTTACATTGCCTTGAGTATCATTAACAGTTACATTGATCTCATAAATCCTTGGTGCAAGTTTTGTCTTATTTTTCAAGATTCCTTCCTGGGTTATATTGAATCTAACCGTATCGTTTACGAAATACCTTCCGATACTTGATCTATCGGACGCATTGATGTCCATGCGTAATGAATCCCGGCTATACTCCAATGAGGCATTGGTGGGAGTTCCGACAAATGCTGGCACAGTAGTGTCATCAACAACAACTCGATACATTGTTGAGTTGACATTTCCTCTTGAATCGTTAACGCTTAGGTTTACTTCATAGGTTCCAATGGCGAGCAAGGTTTTGTTGCCAAGGATACCGGTAGAGCTGATGTTAAATCTGGTGGTATCGTTGATGAAATAGGTGCCTTTAGGAGATCTATCAGAAATGTTGAAATCAACTAGTAAACGAGTTACGGTGAATTCCAGGGTTTTGTTTGCAGGTGTTTGGTTAAATGCGGGGGATATGGTGTCTTGAACAATAATTTTATAGTAAGTGGAATTTAGATTTCCGTAGGAATCGTTAACGCTTAGGTTTACTTCATAGGTTCCAATGGCGAGCAAGGTTTTGTTGCCAAGGATACCGGTAGAGCTGATGTTAAATCTGGTGGTATCGTTGATGAAATAGGTGCCTTTTGGTGAATGGTCTGTTACATTGAAGTCAATGCGCAGATTATTTGAAGTGAATTCCAAGGTTGCATTAGGCGGGGTTTGGTTAAAGGTAGGAGCTATGGTATCTGTCACATTTATGTTTAGGATAAGGCTATTCCTATTAGACGAAGTGTCATTAACGCTGATGTTTAGGAGATATTTCTTAACTGCCAGCTTTGTCTTGTTCTTGAGAAGACCAGATTGAGATATGTTGAATCTGGTTGTGTCATTTACAAAATACTTACTGATTGCAACATTATCCGTTGCATTTATATCTAGGGATAAAGCATTTCGGTGGAACTCCAAGACTCTGTTTGCAGGTGTTTGGTTGAAAGTGGGAGCTGTGGTGTCTGTTGTTGAGAGGATTAAGAGACTGGATGAGTTTGTTTCTGAAGACCATGCAGCTGAGTCAGCTGCCTTTACTCCCACACTCCAGTTATCTCCTACGCTTGTTTGAGAGGAGTTGATTTTATTGCCTCCCCATCTGCCGCCGTAATAGAGCTTTGAGATTTCTGAGGCAGATAGAGAACGATTGAAGATGAGGACTTCGTCGATGGCACCATTCCAATCTTGTGCTCCAGCTCCTGAAGGGTTATCTAACCTTCTAGCAATGGCAAGATTACTAGTAGTATCTGTAAATGAAGAAGCAGAACCAGCACACGAATCTGCGCTATAGGAAGGTGTTACACCATCTACATATAGATCAGTATTGTGACTTGACTTATCATAGATCCCAACTATTTGATGCCAAGTATTTACTGTTAATTGTGTTGCCGATATGGTACTACAACTAGCTGAACCTCCCCCTGTTGGATCCCATAATTGAAATTCGGGATACCCTCCGCCAGTATTCGTAGTTCTAAGGCAGTATTCATATTGGTTACCGCTATTACCTTTGCATACAATGTGGTTTCCTCCATTTGTCCCATCAAATGCTGTTGCCTTAAACCAAGCAACGAGGGTCATGTTTCCTACAGTTTGTGGAGATAAAGAACTAGAATCAGTAATCGTTACATAATCATTACTTCCATCGAAGTAATATCCATTACCCACTCGCCCATTAGTAGCATTATTTACTGGAGCATCGACAATAGCCCCATCGTTTGTCGAGTAATAATCCAACGTATCATTATTCAAAGGCCAGTATGAGACTAAACCATTCGTTATCAATGTAGTTGCATTCAAAGTCCCATTCTTGTACCAGTTGTATGCTAAAGTCACATTATCACCGTCTAAGTCTGCGTATGAGACATTAACGGTGAGGTTTTGGTCAGTATCATTTAAAGTTACATCCGTTGAATTTATCTTAACATTATATATAATAGGAACACTTTCTGAATAGATTTCAATGCTATAATTTAATAAGTAAGGTGAAACATCAGTATCATTGGTGTTGAAGTTCATTTTTCCCTGGAT